>NZ_JACJSA010000004.1:300000-412478 GCF_014697545.1 Oscillatoria sp. FACHB-1407
TATTGGCGATGCCGATGCCGCCGACCACCAGAGAGATACTGGCGATCGCCACGACCATGACCGTAAACAATCCCACAACAGATGTGAAGGTGTTGATCGCGTCCGTTTGATTGCGAATGTTGAAATCATTGGCTTGTGAGGGAGAGAGATTGTGGCGCAAGCGCAGCAGATTAGTGACTTGAAATTCCGCTGCTTCCATTTGTTCCTGACTCAGGGCTTTGACATAAATGCCATTCACCGCGACTCCACTCAATGAGTTGTTGCCTACAATGCGGGATGACATGTTGGTGAGGGGAATGAACACCTGATCGTCGCGATCGATGGAACCCTCTGATCCTTTTGGCTCAAACACGCCAATGATTTCGTAACTGTTCCCCTGAATGCGGATCTGCTCCCCGATTGCACTGCCCTCGCTGCCAAACAATTCATCCTCGACGGTGGAGCCTACAATGGCAACGGTACTGGCAGTGTCGAGTTCCTCCTGCGTAAAAAACCGCCCTTGAGTCAGTTCGGTATTTCTGACCATTGGATAGTTCAAATCAATTCCCACAATGTTGGTGGAGTGGTTGTCTTGCTGGTACACTACCTGCCCCGGACGCTGAAGATAGGCGGAAACTCCTTGAACCGCAGTTGACTGTTCCTGCATCGCCTGAGCATCTTCCCAGGTCAGGGTTGAGCTAGACCCTACGCCCTGGCTGATTCCCCCGGTTCTGGCATTGCCTGCAAAGATTTGCAGCACATCGGTTCCCAGGGATTGGATTTGCTCCTCGGTTGCTTTCTGCACACCCTGCCCAACTGAGGTAATGGAAATCACCGATGCGATGCCGATGATCACTCCCAACATGGTCAATCCAGAACGGAGCTTGTTGCTCCATAAAGCGGCGATCGCCATTGATAGGATTTCAATGGTTGAGACAGGTGGGGCATAGCTCGCAACCGCCATTTTTCGAGGTAGAGATAGAGTCATAGAGAGGAACAGAGGTTGATAGAGGGTGAGGTGAACGCTCCCAAAATCCTCATAATTGAGGACTTTGCGGCAGCCTTCACGATTGGTTGAGGAGTTACACACGGGTAGCCATGGAGGGTTGGGGCAACCCACCTGTTATTGCGGTGGCGGACCACTGGGCGCACCACCTGGTACACCACTGGGAGGGCCACCCGGATGTCCCCCTGGAGGAGCACCGGGAGGAGCATTCGATGACGAGCCTCCAAATAGATTAGGGAGCGAAAAGCCAGATTGCGAATCTGGTTTAGCAGGAAGGCTGAGTAAGACGTGTTCTGTCCCGGTCAACCCGTCTTTGACTTCAGTGCGGTTATCAACTGTGGCTCCGGTGGTAATCGGGACAAATCTGGGTGGCTGATTGGGGCTACCGACAAAGACTCCAGTGACATCCTCTTGTGTGGTAATGGCGATCGAGGGAACCGTCATCACATTGGCTAATTGCTGCACCTGAAACTCAACCGCAACATTCATGCCAGAGCGCAACTGCTCCGCACCTGAGAGCAACGTTACTTCAATCTCAAAACTGGTAACATTTTGCTCAACGGTTGCTTCAGTGGCAATGTGGGAGACTCGCCCCTGAAACGTTTTTCCTGGGTAAGCATCTGCCTCGATGAGAACAGGCTGACCCACTTGAATTTTGGAGATATTGCTCTCTGACACATTGGCAACAACTTGATTCGTGGAAGCCAGTGACAGGATAGACGAAGAAGTCGCGGAGGAAACAGAACTTCCCGCAGTCGTCGGTGTGACAAACGCACCGGGGTCAGCATAGGTACGGCTAACGATGCCGCCGAATGGTGCCCGAATGATGGTGTCCTCAATTTGCGTTTGAATGGTTTGCAGCACGCCTCTAGCAGACTCAACCTGAGCACGCGCTTGAGCAATGTCTTCTGTACGATAGCCCGCTTGAGAGAGAGCTAACGCCTGTTGCACTTCGACAACTTCAGCTTGAGCAGTGTCGCGAGCCGTTACGGCGCGATTATAAACCTGGCGAGAAATTGCGCCTGCTGTGTAGAGTTCCTGGTTACGGCTCAAATCATCCTCTGCCTGTCTTAAGTTGGCTTGAGCACTGGTGAAACGGGCTTGAGCTTGAGCCGTTTCCTCGGCGCGATTGCCTGCTAGCATCTTCTGTAAGTTGGCTTCAGCGGCAGCGAGTTGTCCACGCGCCTGGGTCAACTGTCCCTGCAAGTCAGAGTCATCCATATAGGCGATAATCTGTCCTTCGGTCACTAAATCCCCTTCCTCAACGAGTAAACGGTTCACGATTCCTGCTGTTTTGGGGCTGACATTCACGACTTGTTTTGGCTCAATGGTGCCATTCGCGGAAACAGTAATGGTCAAATCAGTGTGTTCTACAGGAACGACGGGTGGACGTTGGTGAGTTTGCGGTTGCGATGAAGCCAGTTGGCGATAGGCAACATACCCACCTCCTGCAATCAGCATTAGAGAAAGAATTCCTACTACCCATCGAGCTTTTCTCCGCTGTTGAACTGGTTGCATTGGAGGTGGAAACTCCATCGGTTCAGATACGGTGAGGTAGTGCATGGGTTCGGGGATGGGATGCGATGAATCTGACTCCGATAAATCTGATAAGGGTGGGCATTTGGCAGCTTCAGGGGGATGTGGGGTCATCGTGGTTTTTCTCGTGGGGGTATATCAGGTGAATTATGAATGGACAACGGCAACCGCTTGATTACAATTGCATGACAGTTTCATTACAAATGCGAAGACAGCATCATAGAATGCGGAGCATATCTGCTTTTGAATCGCTCCACCAGTTGTTTGGTGCTCTCCATTTCCTTTTCGACGGCTTCCTGCTGTTCAGGTTTGATTCGAGTGCCTGCCTGTTCAAAAATCTGTCTCAATGCTCTCTCTACATCAACGTGTAACTGCGTCATCGAGTCGCAAATATTTTGGTTGATCTCCTGTTGAATCGTGTTCATAACGTGACTCTGAAAATTTCTACAATTTATTGTTGGCTTGTTTGTAGGATTGATGGCGTGTGCGAGTGTGGTTTGATCTCTCAATCTCCCTTTCCATGGGGATTTGGAGATTAGCTTGTGTCGAATTATCCATCAATCCTGGAGTGCATTACGGGGTTGCAAACCACTCTCCTACGTAGAATGCTTACTTCAAGTGACCTGCAATCGGGATGCGATCGAATTCAACCTTGCCGTAATCGAGCTTAATCAGATGGTCAGCTAGATGGAAGTAACGGTCATCATGGGTAATGACAATTACGGTCTTGCCACGCTCTTTTAACTTGACCAGGATTTCTTTGTAGAAGAGATCCCGGAAGAGAGGTTCTTGGTCGGATGCCCACTCATCAAATAGATAAATCGGGCGGTCTTCGAGATATGCAGTGAGCAGTGCTAACCGTTTGCGTTGTCCTTGTGACAGGCGAGTGGTGGATAATACCCCATCCTTTACTTGCACTTTGTGATCTAACTGCAACTGTCTCAAATAACGCTCAACATCGCGATCGAGATTGGCATGGTTGAATCCCAGATAACTTTCAAATAGGTAGAAGTCAGAAAAGATGGCGGAGAAATGCTGACGATACCACTCGATGTTGTCTTTGGTGAGGCGATCGCCATTGAGAGAGATAGAGCCAAATTGAGGCAGATACAGCCCGGTAATCAGTTTGGCTAAGGTGGACTTGCCGCTACCATTGCCACCTACGATGAATGTGATCTCTCCGGGTTGTAACCGCAAGCTAATGGGACCCAGTAGAAATCCCTTTTCGTCGCTCTGAGGATGTGGCGGGTGGTTGCCATTATGGGGATGAGGGGGAAGGCGCAACTCCTGCTTGCCGTTGCCCTGTTTTGCACCCTCTGGATGCCCTTCTGGATGCTCTGGTGGATGTCCCTCTGGATGCGCCCCCGTTTCACTGTCTGGGTGATACATGTAGGTCACTTGATTGAGTTCAATCTGGCAATGCAGGTCAGATGTCGAAGCGGTAGTATATACTTCTGCCGCTTCAGCGTGGTTGCTCAAGGATAACTTCATCCGTTCAATCTTTTGGAGCGCAATATTGCCGCGCATTAATTCTGGTAGGCGATTTAACAGGTTCTGCATGGGGAGCGCGATGAAGGTACAAGTCAACACATAGGTGGACAGCATTGACAATGGAACATGCATGAACAGGGGCAGGATGAATAGAATGAAGCCGAGACTGGTGAATTGGGAGAGTTGCCCTAAACCGTTGGCGATCGCAAAACTTCTCATGGCGGTTGTGTTTTTCTGACGCAGTTTAGCTGCACTACCCTTGAGGTTTTTCGTCAGAAAATCGTCACGTCTTGCCTGATGCAGTTTCAGTTCTTTAGTGCCGGTGATAATGGCTTGAAAGTGTTTGAATAGCGTATCTTCCTCTTCACGAGCAGAGGCAAATAGAGTCCGAGCTTTGCCCAGTTTGGTTTGGACACACCAGATAGCAACGGAAGTAAAAGCGACGGTTAACACAAACAATAAGTTGGATAACCAGGCAAGATAGGCAAAACATCCAATGACAGTTGCCAGATCAATGCAGATATTGGGAATGGCAGATACAGCGTGTGTCAACGTGCGAACATCGTCCGTCAGAGTTGCGATCAATCGGTTTTCGCCCAGACGCTCTAAATGTTGTAGTGGAGACGATAAAATGCTCTGGCTGAGTCTCAATCGCAGTTGATAAATTGCGTTTTGGGAGAGCTGAATCAACATGAACTGAGAAAGCGTACTTGTCAGCAGAATGAAGAGAGCGAGTGCAACAAAGTAGAGTAATGCATCTGGAAAAGCAGCTCGGTTAACGGCTCGATTGATGAGTGAGATGAGGAGTGCATTGCTGCTGCCACTCACAAAACCTGCTGTTGTCGCAATCACAATGTTGCGCCAGGAGATCTCTAAAAGAAAGCGAATAAACTTCATGCCAGTTGTCCTTGTTTATTGGGGCTGTTTATTGGGGCTGAATAGTGCCAATCCCATTGGGGATGGGGTATATTCCAGCGATTACGAAGTATGGATAGGGGCATTAGCTGTCATGCCCCCATGAGCAGTTAAAGGATGGATTAAGCCTTTTGAAACAACAGACCTTCGATGCCAACACCGGGAGAAAACGAGAAGGCAAGCCCTGTGAGGGAAGTCATCGGTTGAGTTGGGCGGCATTCTTCACTCAGAGCTGCATTGGAAGTATTGGCTTCAGATTGAAACAAGTGTTGCTCCAACACAAAGAGAATTGATGCACTCAGCATGTTGCCGTATTGCCGGAGGATTTCCCAACTCTCTGCAACCTGGCGATCGCTCAAATTCAAAGAACTCTGCACCTTCTCAATAATGCGGGTTCCACCGGGGTGAACTGCCCATAGATCGATGTGATCTGGGGTTAAGTTATGGCTCTGCAAAAACCGCTCAATCACAGGTCGTACGCCAAGTTCGATGTAGTCTGGTAAATGGCGTGACAGGCGACAAGTAATACCGTTATCGTTAACGCCCAGCGTAATTCCGTCTTCAGTGTCTTCAACCAGATAGCTGAAGTTATCCCGAATCACAACTTTTCCCTGGGCGATCGCTCGTTCTGCTTCACACGCGCCAATGACAACTGCTGCACATCCATCACCAAAGATACTGTGGATGATCACATCATTCATATCGTCTTCAAACACGGCATTGACGGAGCTAAGTTCCAGGCAGATGACCAGGGCTTTGTGAGCAGGATTGGCTCGGACGTAATCAGAGGCAACTCGCAGTCCATTCATCGCGGCTGCACATCCCATGAAGTGGAGGGGAACCCTGGCAATATCGCGTCTTAATCCCAAAGTCTTGATCAGTTTGGTGTCAATTCCTGGTGCGATAAAGCCTGTGCTGGAGACAAAAACAATTAAATGAATCGCATCTTCGATCGCTTCTCCTGAGTAAGGATCGCTTAGCTGCATTTGGGTGTTAGCTGAAGCTAGAGCTTTTCTAGCAACCCGCTCTGCCAGGGGAACCGCGTATTCTTCGTACATCTGCATCCGGGCTTGAATCGTTGCTTGCTGACTGAAGGCGATCGCCTCATCGGATAACAGATCGAGTGCCAGGTGCCGGGTATCAATTCGGGTGTTGTTGTAAATCTTCTCAATCCGTGTCCCATGTTGCTTTAATCTAGGTAGGTTGGCGACAACTTTAGCGGCATCTGCTTGTCGAATCAGGTTGTCAGGAGTTCCGGTTGCGATGCTTTCAATGGTGGGCAGAATCGATTTTGAGCTAATGGCAGCGAATGCATCAAGACGGGGTCTATCGTAGCTTTGAGGTGACTGAACTGAGGAGGGGCTAAAAGTAGCGTGCTGAGTGTTTGAAGTGACGTTAGCATTCATACAAGCGATGTCCTTTGAAAGATTCACAAGTGCCTCACCAATCTGAGAAGACTTGCGACAGGTGAAAGTAAGTGGGGAAATAGGGAATATACCGTGGAGCGTGAGCTTCTGCCGTGAGTGTCAGTGGTTCACTATGGCTTCGTCCAACGTCCGTATGGGAGTAGGGAATGGGTCAGGAAATGTAGGATGAGGGATTGAATAATCCAAAATCCAACAGGGAGATTAGATAGAACCAACACCAATAAAACCCTGAATGATGTAGGTTACGGTTGCGCGTAGAGCTTGAGGATGCAGGTGTTCTCTAAACAAACCAAATTTATTTTCGTGTGCCAATCGAGAGGGGCTAAAGAGATAGTGGTTGATTAAGATGGGCAGGCGATCGATGAAGAAGTTTTTGGGAGGCAACCAGGCAACGTTAAATTTTGCAGCTTCCTCTCGAACGATGTCTTCGCTGATGATGTTGGCAAATCCACTCCGTTGAAACGGTAGAACGTGATGTACCCGGTGAGGGCTTAACCCCGCAGACAGAAAACAATCCAGGTATTTGTTGCCAACCATGGTCAGGTCATAGGAGTTCTTAATTTGCAACACTGCCCAATCCTGGCTATCGTCCTGAGCGGTTTCTTCTTCCTCAAAGTCATGGCTCGCAACAATCATGAATGTGCTGATCCAAAGTGTGATAAAGAATTGAGCAAACCAGGCTAGAAAATCACCGTGGATTGTAAAGAGAACCATTTCAGCGAGGAGAACTGCATGAACCGTGAGAGCACCCAAAAAGTGCGGTAAACCACGTAGCCATGAGCCATACATATCACTCACACCAACTTTACAGGCTAACACCATGAGTTCGACAATCCGACCAAACATGCCCGAAATGACGTGTCCAATCTTTTGCATCGTGTGAATTGGAATTCGATAATAGCGAGGTAATTCCAACATCGCAGTGAACACATTTTGTTTGATATCAACATCGGTTTGAGTAAACGGATGGTGCATTAAGGAGTGACCATCGGTAACAACCAGTGTGAGCGGAACGTAGTTGATATCAAAAATGTTGGCGAAAAATTTGTTGAACCGAACTTGAGGACGATGGATCAGGTAGTGTCCTACGCCAGAAAGTGAAATCTTGAGCATCACCATCAATGGCACAAACACATAGATGGGCATGTAGGCTGTGAAATTCAGGCGTAGTACCTGTAACAGAAAATAAGCGATAACCAAAAGGACGGTCACAACATCAAATAGAAAATCCATCCGCTCGACTTGCTGCTTCATGACTGGCTCATTCAATCGAGCACGAATCTGGTTGAGCAGTTGATCTTTCGGAAAGTTGTATCTAGGAGTGTCTCTCCAACCATTGAACCCATCCCGAAAGAGAAATGCCGGAGCATTGTATTTGGGGTGAATATCTTCGGGTCTGGCTTGTCTGCCTAATGCATATTTCTGGAGGACTTTTTTGACCTTTTCAGGATTGCGGTGAAAGATATTGACGATCGCCGTGATATCTCTGTTTTTAGTCCGTCCGATAAAGAACTCGCCACCGGGATGTTTTTTAAGAAAATCAGTCAGATCGTACGCTTGTCCCTCATAAATCCACACGTTAGGTAAGGGAGCACCATCTACCGGAGGTGGAGGCGGTTCCTCTCCGTTTTCGGTGGGAGGAGGTGCAGGTTGATAACCACTCTGGTTGACAGGAGGGGCAGGTCTTTCGAGGGTGCTGATTTGACCTGTAGCGTCAATATCAACTTTTTCATTCGCAATCGCATCAAGCATGGAGATGTATTCCTTCGCTGTAGTTCATTCTGGAGAGCATTACCAAACTTGAATCTCAATCTCTTTTATGTCGTTCGTTGTTTTTTGCTGAACGTTTCAGGTTATTTGAGTGATCAAGTTTCAGTGTTCATTGCTTGCTACAACAATCTATTGCTTGCATAGAAAAACCTATGCAGTTTTGCGATCGCCCATTGCACTTTGTTCTCTCTTTAATGTCTCTTTTTTGTTACATCAAATAGTTTGTGGACTCAATTTTGCACTGCATGATTACAACAGCTGCTGTATCAGGATTACAAGCGATTCACCTCAATCAACTGTTAAAGCTTTACAGGTTTAAAAATCCCCCATTCGTAGGAATCGCAATATCCAACTCAAGTAAAAATCCACACGGTTGGCAAATTTTGTAAAACTCAATTATAGTTTCATCAAATAAAAAAATGATTCGTTACATCCTCGACATAGAGCTATCCCAACTGGGATATGAACGAAATGTAGAGGCTTCTTCATTAGCTCAGTCGAACGGTGGAACCCCTATCTGGGGCACTGCCCCACACCCATTGTTTACAAACACTTTTTGAACACGCTAGTAGGAAACAATTCAATGAATCAGATCTATATCTCGTATGCCTGGAAAGACAACAAAAGTGAGGAGGGTCAGAAGCGTGAAGAGCTAGTTGATCGGATTTGCGATGCGCTGTTGGCGGAGCGGTACAACTTAATTCGCGATCGCAACGATTTATCTCTTGGCAAAAGCATTCAAAATTTTATGCGAGCGATCGGACGGGGCAATTATGTGATCGTAGTCGTGAGTGACAAATATTTGCGATCAGAATATTGCATGTTTGAAGCCGTTGAGATCATGAAGAATGCTGGAATCATCAAGGATAGGGAAGACATACGAGATCAAAAGCAGGAAAACCAACCCCATATTTTTCCTGTGGTGTTGAAGGATGCCAATATTTACAACCTGGAGGGTCGAAATGAGTACATCCAATATTGGAACAATGAAAAAATTAGAATAGAAAATTTGATTTGCGCTGAGTTGGCTCCCGAACAGTCCTCAGCGTTACAAGCTGTAGCTGAGAAAATTGTTGAAATCTCTAACCTGGTAGATGATTTCATAGAGTTTATTAGAGACAGGATCAGCCTTGTCACAGATACCATCAACACTGATTCATCCCAAGATATTGCTCAATTTGTCAGCCAAATCACGCATGCTATTAAAGCGGATGCAGCTAAAACCAGAAGTACAAAAAGCGTTTTGGTTGTAGGGACAGGCAACTTCCACCTTCCCAATGAGGTGTTGTGGTGCGCTCAATGGTTAGGACAGAAAATCGCAGAGTTTGACTACAAGCTGATTACAGGCGGATGGGAAGGAGTCGATTATGTTGTGGCTGATAGCTTTGCCACTCAAATCGCTCACAAAAGAATTCCCCTCTCGGAAAAATTAACGCATATTGTTCCACGAGGAAAAGAGCCTAAATTTCAGGGAGGAACGGTTGAATATACCGAACCGGGAGTGCGAGAGTGGCTTGATTGCTTGAGACGGTCGGATCTGGTGATCTTACTGGGGGGTGTGGGGGGAACTTACGAAACCTATCACTATGCCAAGCAGGAGCGGGTTCCAGTGCTGCCCATTGTGTGTACTAACGGGGATGCTAAGCGGGTATTTGATGAAATGTTGCAGAATTGGGATGCTGAGTTAATGGGTAGGATTTCACCCGACAAGTTTAAATCGTTGAATCAATATATTAACGATGAAGCGACGGCTAGAGACGTCGTGAATGATGTCATGGATATTACGAATGAGATTATTTTTTCAAAGACGATGCTAAAAGCGTAATGCATTGCAATAACTGAGTTATCTGCAACTGAGTTATCCACGAACAACCAGGTGTTGAATTTCTGTGAGCAAATGGTCTGGAGTGATTGGTTTAGCGATGTGTTGCTGAAATCCTGCGGCTAGGGCTTGGAGTTGATCGGTTTTACTGGCGTAGGCAGTCAGGGCGATCGCAGGAACCTGTCCACCCCGCTCCAGTGGCAACTGACGAATTTGGTGCAGAAAATTGTAGCCATCAACATCTGGCATTCCAATGTCTGCCAGCAAAATGTCGGGTACATCCTGTTGAAAGTGTTTCAGTCCTTCGAGGGCAGAGGCAACGGCAGTAACGGTCGCGCCAGCTTGTTCCAGAATGAAGGTCACGAGGTCTAAATTATCGGCTTCATCATCCACTACCAGGACTCGTACTCCATCCAAATTGGCGTGGGAGGAGGACGGGAAAGAGTTCATCAGAGCAGGGTCGGGTGCTCCTTTCCAGACGGGTAGAGTTACTGTAAACGTTGCTCCCTGATCTTCGCCCAGGCTCTCGGCTTGAATAATGCCCCCATGCAACTCAACAATGTGGCGGGCGATCGCCAACCCCAAGCCCAGGCCCCCAAATGTGCGGGTAATGCTGCTATCAGCTTGCCGAAAATAGTCAAACACATGGGGCAAGAATTCAGGCTGAATGCCTTTGCCCGTATCTTGAATTTGAATAGAAACGTAGTCTCCAACTCGCTCCAGATAAACGTCAATCTTGCCCTTATGGGGGGTGAACTTGACTGCGTTCGACAACAGATTCCAGATCACCTGCTGGAGTCGCCCAGAATCGCCTAAAACGATGTAATCTTTGAAGGCAAAATGGGTCTGTACCTGAATAGCTTTTGTCTCGGCTGCAAGGCGGATGGTTTCCATGGCCGCCTCAACCGTAGCAGCGAGATTGACCGGACAGGAATTGAGGTTGAGTTTGCCCTGCAAAATCCGCGAAATATCCAACAAGTCTTCGATCAGTTGAACTTGCAATTTGGCGTTGCGCTCAATAGATGCCAGGGCGATCGCCGTTGTGTCAGCATCAAGTTTGCCTCGCAGCAGGAGTTGTGTCCATCCCAGAATGGGGTTAAGGGGAGTCCGCAGTTCGTGAGAGAGCACTGCCAAAAACTCATCTTTAGCCCGGTTAGCTGCTTCAGCTGTGGCTCTGGCGCGTTGTTCTGCTTCGTAGAGTTGGGCACGGGCGATCGCCTGGGCACATTGTTGTGCGAGTGTGAGAATGAAGGTTCTGTCGTCCTCATCAAAAGGTTGCGGGTCAGCAAAGCTAATGCCCATACCGCCAAGGGTGCGCCCACTCACGATTAATGGAATTGTGGCGATCGCCCGACTCCCTGTTATGGCGAGAATAGATGCCATCTGCGGAAATTGTTTGAGAATTTCGCGCTCACTTCCCAAAAAGATTGGTTTTTCAGTGCGAACAGTTTCTGCCAGGGCAATTGGAGCCGTAATCGGGAACTCCTGCCACTCGTCCAGAATCGGTTGAGGATAGCCAACAATTTCAGAGAGTTTTAAGCGACGCGAAGCTGTCTTCCCTACGACCGGATCGCTCTCTTCGCTCACTAAAACAATGGTGCCTGCTTTAGCACCCAGTGCTGTGATACCCCGCTCCATAATAGCTTTGGCAACTTGTTTAGGGGTTGATGCTTCGGCTAAAGCCGCTGTGACCCGTTGTAGTTGTCTGGCTCGATTCGCAGAACGGCGCAGTAATTCTTCTGTGTGCGTGCGCTCGTTTTCAATTCGTTTTTGCTGCGTTACATCAACAGAAATGCCAATAATTCGATCGGGCTGACCGGCTGTATTCCGATAAATTTTGCCCTCACTCCTTAACCAGCAGATCACGCCATTGGGTTGAACCACTCGATATTCCACTGTGTAAGGGATTTCTCCAGTGAGAGCACGCGCATTCGTTGCGATAAGATGGGCGCGATCGCCTGGATGGACGTGATCGATAAATTCTTCTGCTGTGCCCCGTTGAAATCCCCAAATCTCTCTGGCACTTTCAGAACAAATGACCTCATTTGTTTTCACGTCAAAGTCCCAAACTACCATGCGGACTGTGGCAAGAGCTAACTGCAATCGCTCCTCACTTTGCCGTAGTTCTGCTTCTAAACGTCTCCGTTCCAGTTCACTTTGTTTGCGATCGGTTATATCTTGAAATACAACAACCGCTGCAACAATCTGTCCTTGTTGGTTCAAAATTGGAGCTGAATTAGCACTCATCACAATGCGATGACCATCTTCATGGCACCACTCCATCTCTTCATCAGTGATCACCTCACCCGTTCTCAGCGATCGCACTAATGGCATCTCTGTTGAATGATCCTTTTGCTCACTGGGCGGTGATGAATCATCAGGAGCAAATCGGTGATAGGCATCTAACCCCAGTAATTGCGCACGAGAATAACCCACAATTTGTTCGGCTTGTTCGTTGGCTAAAACCAACTTGCCAGAAACAGCATCTGCAATCATCACGCCCGCTGGCATCTGTTGTAGAACTGCTTCAAATCGACTCCGTTCAACTTCTAACTCATACAGCAATTGTTCTCGTTCAACATCGGCTTGCTTACGCTCAGTGATATCTCGAAAGTAGACCGCAATCCCTTCAGGTGAGGGATAGGCATTCACCTCCAACCAACGCCCGATGGGCTCCCCATACTCCTCCCAGGACACTGCAATTTGCTCTGTCATGGCTCGATGCATATTGCGATAAGCCATTCCATCAATGTGATCGGGAAAGACCTCATTCCAAATGTGCTTTCCCAACAATTGCTCCGGTGTTTTATGCAAGATTTGGGTGGCTGCATGATTGACGTAGGCATAACACCAGTTGCGATCAATGGCTACAAACGCATCGGAAATGCTTTCAAGAATTGCTACAATTCTTTGTTCTACATCGGGTTTAGAATCTTGTTTAGTGTTAACTGGGTTGAGATTAGTTGCGTTGAGAAACGTTGGTTCGAGATTGACCTGAGCATTAATTTGTTCGGTATTGAGTTGCATTGGAGGAGGTTCACTCGGTTGGGTGATATCCTGTTGAGTGGGTTGAGCCTGATATGCTTCCTGCTCAAATGGATCTTGACTGGCAAGGTTACGCGCTAACCGCTCAATCACTTCAGACCGAGAGATACTATGCCTTTGTGCGATTTTATTTAGCGATCGCCATGCAGTGCTGGTTAGAGATAGACTAATGCGTTGCTTGTTATCAGCCCAATTACGAATAAACTTGCCTGTGGCATCGCGCTTCATGAATAGCATCCGTATACGTACACGGTCTCTTCTATTCAATCGAAGTTTTTTAGAAATGAAAATCTCTCTTAAGGAGGACGATGATCGAAAAAGATGAAGGATGAGGGATGAGGGATAAAGGATAAAGGATAAAGGATGAGGGATAAAGGATAAAGGATGAGGGATAAAGGATAAAGGATGAGGGATAAAGGATGAGAGATAAGGGATAAAGGATGAGGGATAAAGGATGAGGGATAAGGGATAAAGGATAAGGGATAAAGGATGAGGAACGGAAAACAGGTAGTCAGGAGATAAAACACTACTTTTCATCTTTTATCCCTTATTGTTCATCCTTGTTTATCCTTCCCCTGCTTACCGATCGCCCGTCTGGATGCACCACAACGCCGCATAGATGCCTTTAGAGGCTAGCAACTCCTCATGTGTGCCCTGTTCAACAATTTGCCCCTGATCCATCACATAGATGCAATGGCTGTGACGAATTGTGGAAAGACGATGCGCGATCGCGATTGTAGTCCGATTTTGGGTAATTACCATGAGGGATTTTTGAATCGCGGCTTCGGTTTCGTTATCTACTGCCGAGGTTGCCTCATCCAGAATCAGAATGGGTGGGTCTTTTAACAAGGCACGGGCGATCGCCAACCGCTGTCGCTGCCCCCCGGAGAGCTTTTGCCCCCGTTCGCCAACGATGGTGTCATATCCCTGCGGCAAGCCCATAATGAACTCGTGTGCTTCAGCTAATTTCGCTGCCTGGATAATCTCGTCGCGATCGGCGTCAAAGCTGCCGTAGCCAATGTTCTCAGCGACCGTACCGTGAAACAAAAACACATCCTGACTGACCCAACCGATACAGCGTCGTAAGTCGCGCAAGCTTAAATCTCGAATGTCAGTGCTATCAATCAAGATCTGTCCCTGCTGCGGTTCATAAAAGCGCAGCAGCAGCTTCGCTAACGTGCTTTTGCCCGATCCGGTCGCTCCAACAACTCCGATATTGGTTCCCGGTGGAATGTGCATCGACAGATCTTTTAATACCGTCTGAAACTCGTTGTAGCCAAAGGTGACATGATTAATCTGCACATCACCTTTGACTGTCTGAACGGGTAAAGCCTGCTGTCCGGTGGGGATGGCGATCGGCGTATCTAACAACCCCATGGTTCGACGAATGGATGCCATGGCTCGCTGATATTCATCCATGACCTGGCTCAACTCCGTGAAGGGCCACAACAACCGCTGCACAATAAACACGAGAAAACCGTATGTCCCTACCGAGAGGCGACCGTTAGCGGCTTCAATCCCTCCTAAAAAGAGCGTGGCGGTGAATCCCACCAGGATGACAAACCGGATCGTCGGCACAAAGGCTGCACTCAGGGCGATCGCCCGACGGTTACTCAAGCGGTATGCCTGACTTTCCTGCATGACGCGATCGCGCTCATAGGCTTCGGTGGTGAAGCTTTTGATCGTGGCGATGCCCGTTAAATTATTGGCTAACCGACCACTAATCAGCCCACTTTTTTCGCGTACATCGGCATAACGGGGAGCAAGTTTCTTTTGAAAGGCGATCGACCCCCACAAAATAAAAGGAATCGGTAACATTGCCCACCACGACACACCAGGAGCCAACGCAATAAAGGTGCTGCCAACAAACAAAATGGTTGTAAAGAAGCGCAAAATGTTATGCGCTCCAAAGTTGAGAAACCGTTCGAGCTGGTTAATGTCGTCGTTGAGAATGGAGAGCAACATTCCAGAGCTACGGTCTTCAAAGTAGCTCAGCTCCAATTCCTGCAAATGGCTGTAGACGTCAACCCGCAATTCATGTTGCAGCGTTTGTGCCAGGTTGCGCCAGAGCTTGTTATAGAGATAGTCAAACAGTGACTCAAATCCCCAAATTGCCAGGGTCAGCAACGACAACACCGTGAGCTGTCCGACAGTACCCGTCACTCCAAAGCGAGCGATTAAGGAATTTTCTTCATTCACGACGACATCAACCGCGATCCCAATCAAATAGGGGGGTGCCAGGTCAAAAATCGTGTTGAGGATGGAATAGGTCGTGGCTTGCCACACCTGAGGCTGATGAACCTTGCTATAGCGCAATAGACGCAGCAGGGGATGCAGGGAGGAGGTATTTTGCATAGATGCCAGAAGATATCGTCAACAGGGGATTGACAGCCAGGTGCTGAAGCAGAATGACATGACGATGGAGTAAATGTAGCTTTGGTCAGAAAGCTGAAAGCAAAGGCATGGCTCAAACCCGGATGCTGGAAAAGCGTCCTGACTCGCCTCTGCCCCATCGAATGTGGCTACGGCTATAATTGCACCTTTCACGGGATCTGTCGTCACCCGATCATCGCACTTAGGAGCGTGGATTGAATAAATCTGTAAACTGTACGGTCGGGTTTAGCAGGCTCATCTGCACGCTGTAATAGATTGATGGCAAAACCCGCTTGTACCCGATATCGCACTGATTTAATTCCCATTCCGGTGTTGCTGAATCTAATGCATGAATTTTGTCGGGGCTTTTCGCGAAACGCCTACAGCCGTTGGCGATCGCCATGGTAGGTTTACACTGTGGCTGATTCGGTATCTTGCAATGTCATACCGCTTTAAATGGTTTCCAGTGCAAATGCGGACGCTCGTAGGGGCGGGTTTAGCTGTTTACTAACGGCAAACCCAAGCACTTATCTGCAAAACCTGCCCCTACCGATATCTGTCTTGAACACCATTTGATTTGGTATCAGATGAACCGCTGCGATCGTAGCCGCTAGCTCTTTGCTCTTAGCACATCGCGCAGGAGCCCTCTACCTCAGGCTGTTCAACCGCAACGTGAGACGCAAAGCGGAGATCAGTCCAAACTCCATAGGATTTGTCAGAAGCGGTGATGATAGTTTGTAGCCCTTGAGTTGCTAACTTACAAGCACAGACAAAAGCGGTCGATCGCTGAGCGGGAATAAAAGCTTCAACCAGTTTGTACAACCTTCCTTGATGATTCATGCCCTTGTAAAAACTGCCATCAAAATAAAATGTGAATGGCTTCACAGAATCCTCATGGATGACGGCGGGTAATATCGAAGAGAACATCAGAGTAACTGGGTGATGAGATCATGTATAGCTATCCCAAATGAGCTGTATAGCAAGCGAAGGGTTGATCAGGATAGGGCAAGGGTTCCGCACTGGCTTGGAGCAAAACCCATACCTCTCTTGTCTCAACTATCTCGGAAGTTGCTACAAGTGCAAACTGGTTATCTCAGAACCGAGAACAGGGCACTTGCTCAATGGATTAGCAAGACAAATGGTTATAGACCTCATCATCTTATGTAAATTTTGTTTAAGCATCAGCGTCATGGCTTAGAACGCTGTAATTCAGTCAGCAGATGCGCGTAATTACAGAAAACCCTCTTTCAAGACCTCTAAAGGGAGTGCTAGATTAACTATCTGCCTTAATGGGAATAGTTTTTCCTTTACAAATTTTTCCTTTACAATTTATTAACAGTCATTTAGTTATTGTTAACTCATCCGATATTGGTAAGGAAATAGTCGGATTTGTATAGGAGAGAACAAAACACTCGTGTTTTGGGTTCTGCTTTTATCTATTTTGGACTGAAGCAGTTGGAGCAGTCGGGGTGCTAGTAACTTATAGCTAATTTTCTATGGCAACTGA
Source organism: Oscillatoria sp. FACHB-1407 (assembly GCF_014697545.1). Lineage (GTDB taxonomy): Bacteria > Cyanobacteriota > Cyanobacteriia > Elainellales > Elainellaceae > FACHB-1407. Next base: position 316,872 of record NZ_JACJSA010000004.1, read on the forward strand.
GGAGTTGGTGAAGACGGGGTACAGAGGCAGAACTCCTGGCTAGGGGCGCAGTCTCCATACCCCCCTTGTCTCAACTATCTCGATAGCTATATATATCTCGTAGAAACTAATAATCGGTCGGCCAATACCTAAAGAGGATTCATCTCAAGGAACTGCAACTATGGGGGCATACAAGAATGCAATGGAAGTGCTGGTTGAAGAGGAAGTTGACCGTCAGGTAAAAGCCTTGCCTGCTCGTTCAACGGTATACATCAATCGATTAGAGCTAGTTGCCTACGCTCTAAACCAATTGCCGTCTCTTTATGCGACTAGCGAGAGAGGATTTGACTACCAGCTACAACGGGGTCGCTCTAAGTTTCAAGAACAGATTACTCAAGCGGTACGGCGTGCCCTGGCTGCAATTCGTCGAGATCCCATTCGCACCTATGCTCCGCTGCAAGCTCCCCATCAGTCTGCTCCATTGCGTGAAGTGCTACACGAGCTACGACTGTTGTTGAAAAATGACAAAGTTGACTGGGAAACGTTACCCAAAGAGGTGGAGCGTGCCTTATCCACCCAACGCCCACCCCAACAGAAAGGCATGACCTGGGATGCACGGTACGAGGCAACTACTCACAGCTACCCCAATCGACGAGTGCCCCCTGCTTTACGTCATCCCAACTATGCCACAGATAATACGGTAATTGATTCTCCTGTCACTCAGTTGCAGTCTCCACCGCCACCTCCCCCAAGTTATCGCCCTGCACCTCGACCCAACCAGGATGCAGCGAAGCGAGTCAATGCCAATCGGTATGACGCGCCTGAAACAGAGGCTCCAGCTTCAGAATATGGCTGGGATGACCCGTTCTACAACATCTAGCAGCGCAACAGCTTTAGGAATGGGAATTAAATCAATTTGATATTGGGTAGGTTTTGCCGTGAAATCTATTGCAGCGTGCAGATGGGTCTGCTAAGCCCACCTGTATAGGTTGTGGATTTAATTGATAACGTCAGTTCGGTTTAAAGGCCCGGCGAATGAATTCGCGGCTACTAGAGCGAAGTCCGCCGACGCGACTCCGAGAAGATGCAGGATTTGACGAACTGACGCAGGTCGGTTTTGCTCCTATAGTTGCGGTTTTTTAGCTTTGGTCAGAAGGCTCAGGACAAAGGCTACGGCTCAAACCCTGATTCCAGGGGAGCCGTCTGACTCGCCTCCTCCATCGAATGTGGCTATGGCTATAACCGCCAAAATCCCTACCCTGAACTCAGGTAACTTACCGATAGACTGGCAACAGCACTGTAAAGATCGACCCTTCACCGGGTTTACTCTTAACCGAAATCGATCCACCGCAGCGTAAAAGTAGTTGTTGTACGATCGATAGCCCCAATCCTGCTCCGCTGGACTCATCACCAGAACCAGAACGTGCTTTGTAGAAGCGATCGAAAATTTTGGGAATGTCGGTTGGGGCAATACCAACACCGGTGTCTTGAAACTCAATCTGGACGTAATCGCCCTGTTGCTTGGCTCGTACCCAGACCCGCCCTCCCTGGGATGTAAATTTAATGCCGTTATGGAGGAGGTTAATCACGATTTGGCGCAACCACGCGCTGGAGCAAGACACCGCAGGCAAGTCCTCAGGAATGGTGTACGCCACCATCACTCCTTTCTCTTGTGCCAGGGGTTGGTAGGTGCTGATGACACCCGGCACAATATCTGCCAACCGGAGTGGTTGAGTGGAGTTGTGTTCTATTGTGTTTTCGAGTTGGATTAAATCTAGAACGCTGGTGATGAGGGCACTCTGGCGATCGCACTCCTGGGTCAACAACTCCATGTATTTCTGCCGTTGAGCGGCTTTGAGGCTGGGAGAATTGAGCAGGGTCACAGCCGTTTTCATGGTAGTGAGGGGAGTTCGCAACTCCTGCCCCACATTCTTTAAAAACTCATCCTTTAATCGAATGGCATTTAACAACTCCTCATTCTCCATTTGTAGAGCCGCCGCTGTCTCTGCTTGCCGCCGCGAAGCTGCGTTGCTGTGCCAGATTTCCTCCTGTTGTTGAATCTGGCGAGTAAGCAACTGCCCTAGCATGAGAGGGCTTTGGTGGGCGATCGCCACTGAGCGGGTCAGTTCATCCCAATTCTGCAACAGTTCATCTACTTCAACGGTCAGGGGCTGATCTGCCTGACCCACGCAGATTGCTCGATGAATTCCATCCAAAATGCGTTGAATGGTGGCAGATTCAAAAGAACACAGCCCCAACAAGGGATGTTTTCGTTCTAATTCATCATCACCCGCTTGACCTACTTTGGTGATGGTCAGTGGCACGTCTCCAGCTACCGCATCAAAGCGGTTACCCCGCACAGAGCGTGGGCGGTGTGCCAGCACCAATCCAGAAAACTCAGGAGAAATGACCAGCAAAAAGTATTCTCGGCGCAGTTGGCTTTCGGGTGCCAATGGCAAGATCAGGTTTTGAGTGGGATGAACCCCAGCAGTAGATACAATTCCCTGATCATCAATCAAGTCGGAATCCTCAATCTCTGAGGGAGTTAGCTCGGTGTGGGTTGACTCAGAGTGATTTGATTCTGGCTGGGTTGGCTCAGAAGCATGGCTATAAGAAACCTCTGTCACGGGGCTAGCCGGTGTTTCTCCCAGTTTGTCTTCTTCCCGATGGGTCTGGAGACTATAAACGGAGGAGTTTGACCCGGCTAGTTTGCAATAGCGGTCTACTTCTGCTTGCCAGACAGCCCCACGCGGCAGCTTCAGCAAGACCGTAGCGGGTATTTGGCGATCGATCAAAACATCCAAAAAAGTAGTCACCACTGACTTAAACGTAGTGGGACTAACCTGGAGCGGATGGGGGGGCTGTTCGACACTCAGTGCCAATTCATACAACGACACATCATGCAAGCTAGATGAGATCATAGGATTTCAAAGGGGCACGAATTTTAAAGCCACGGTCTTTAGGGAAGACTGCCCTGCTTTCAGACTGTATCTAGAACTTGAAGAAGTTTCCAGTTCTCTGTGTAGTTTTTCAAAGTTCGTAACCATAGCAGTACTCACTAAGGTTAGGACGGGGTGCAGGGGTGGAATCCCTGGCTGGGGGCGCAGCCCCCACACCCCCTTGTGTCCTAATGCATATACGTAGGGCTATACATCTATGCCAGTATAGACAATCGCTCAGTCAGTGCCAGTTGTGCTTGTTCACGGTCATCAAAGTGAACTTTTTCAGTCCCTAAAATCTGGTAATCTTCGTGACCTTTTCCAGCGATCAGCACCCCATCTCCTGATTTTGCCTGCAAAATTGCCGTCCGAATTGCTTCTGCCCGATCGCAAATGACCAGAGGGTTGACCGACTCTGGAATGCCTTCGACAATATCTTGCAAAATTCGCTGTGGGTCTTCGGTGCGGGGGTTGTCGGAGGTGACGATAACCCAATCTGCCAGATCAGCTGCGATCGCCCCCATCTTGGGTCGCTTTGTCCGGTCGCGATCGCCCCCACAACCAAACACACAGATCATCCGCTGTTGAATGAACGGTCGGGCTGCTTTCAGCAAATTCTCCAAGCTATCGGGAGTGTGGGCATAGTCAACGATGACGCTGATATCCTGCTCAGATTTGATCTGCACTCGCTCAACTCGACCGGGGACTCCAGCAAAGTGGGGCAACGCTTGGGCGATCGCCTCCAGGTCTAATCCCAGGTGTAGTGCGGCTCCCACCGAGGCTAACAGATTTGATAAATTGAACTGTCCCACCAGTGGCGACTCAAAGGGCACCGACCCTTTGGGGGTGTGCAATACGCCAGAAACGCCACTCGACCCATACACCAGGTCACTCGTCCACAGGTCAGCCGTCGTATCGGTAACGCTATAAGACCAGACGCGATCGCGCCCAATCTGGTTGATCAGTCGTTGCCCGTAGGGGTCATCCCAATTCACAATCGCCCGTCCCTGGAGGTATTGGGGACTAAACAATAACGCTTTTGCCGCAAAATAATCGTCTAGATCTTTGTGATAGTCCAAATGATCCTGCGTCAGGTTGGTAAACACTGCCACCTCAAAGGGGCATTCCAGCACCCGTCCCTGTGCCAGTGCGTGGGAACTGACCTCCATCACCGCCAATTTGCATCCCGCTGCGACCGCTTCCGCTAGTTGTTCCTGCAACTCCAGGGCAAAAGGGGTCGTGTGAACTGCTGTCTTCTGGTAGCCCATCCAGCGAGCATAAAGGGTGCCTAACAGAGCCGTAGGTTGTTGAGCCCGCAACAAAAAGAATTCGATCAGGTGAGTCGTGGTGGTTTTGCCATTGGTGCCCGTCACGCCCACGAGTTGTAACTGTTGCCCCGGATAGCCATAAAACGCAGCGGCCAGTCGAGCGCAAGCCGACACCATATCGGGTAGAGCAATGACACACGCCTGTTGCAACTCTGGAGAAGGAGCAGGCTTTTGTGCTGCTGCCGGAGATACCAGAGCCGCGATCGCCCCTGCCGAAATGGCACTCGACCAGAACTCACCACCATCGACCCGCGTTCCCGGCATCCCGATAAACACGTCTCCCGGTTTGCACGCATGGGAATTGGTGGCTAACCCCAGAACCTCTTCATCGAGAGCGGGGTGCTGCGGCAGCGTCACGGCATCAGGCAACGTCGCTAACAACTCACGCAATTTCATGTCAAGACCTCCTCACATAACCTTGCGCCTATTCTGACCTATTTTTCACTCCAAATTTCTGTAACATCTGCTCCACTTGTTGCACCGATGCGCGAGGTGAGAGGCGAGGCAAGGGAGTTAAGGCTAAAGGATGAGGGCTAAAGGATAAGGAATCTTGACTTTTATCCTTTATCCTTTCGCCTTCATCCTTCTGCAAAATCAGCACCGGAATCTCGTATTGATACGCCTGAAACCAATCTTCACGGGTGGTAATGTCTCGAATCTCTAACTCAAAGTCAAGGGTGTGAAGCTGCTCTAGTTTCTCCTGTAAGCCTTCGCACAAGTGACATCCGGGCTTGCTATACAAAATTAACTTGCTCATGATAAGGCTTTATTCCTATCTGGTTATGTGCCTTTCCACAGTAAAATGGTTGGTGTTGCAAGATACTAAATAAATGTGAAGGGTATGACCACTCCTGCTACGACCCCGGTGATTGAACCTCAGACGCTTGATTTAGAGGCTCTGAACAAACAGTATGATACCGCTCATCCCAGTGAGGTGCTGGCATGGTGTGTCGCAAACCTGCCCACTGGATTGGTGCAAACGAGCGCGTTTAATGTGGATGATTTGGTGATTACAGACATCCTGTATCGTCAACTCAAGCCTGCTAATCCGGTTCCTGTGATGTTTCTGGATACGCTTTACCACTTCCCTCAGACGTTGGAACTGGTGGCAAAAGCCAAGGATCTCTACAACTTGAATCTGCAAACCTACAAGATTCCTGATGTCGATAGCCGCGAAGCGTTTCAAGCCAAGTACGGCGATGCCCTGTGGGAAACTGATGTGGCTCAGTTTCACCACCTGACCAAGATTGAACCATTGCAACGGGGTCTACAGGAGTTGGGGGCGATCGCCTGGATTACGGGTCGTCGTCGGGATCAAGCCGTGACTCGTGCTGATATGCCCGTATTTGAGCTAGACGGCAACCAACGCCTGAAAGTGAATCCCCTCGCTGCCTGGACTCGCAAACAATCCTGGGCATATGTGGCAGAGCACAACATGATCTACAATCCCCTCCATGACCAGGGCTACGCCAGCATCGGTGACGAACCCCTCACTACCCCGATCGCCGAAGGCGAAGATGAACGGGCAGGACGTTGGCGCGGTATGGGCAAAACTGAGTGTGGCATTCACATCTAGGAAGGGATAAAGGATGAAGGGTAGTGTTTCAGATCTGTTGCTACTAACCCCCGGCTGTCGCCGTCCCCCTTACCAAGGGGGACTATAGGGGGTCTTACAGAGGTTATCAACAGGTTTGGAACACCACCCACTAGATGCACCCCCTTTAGCCCTTATCATTTATCCTGCTTTTTCCCTTTCATCCTTTAGCCCTTATCGTTTATCCTTTCATCCTTTGCGGTAGGATTAGTACAAATGTTTAGCTACTAGTCCTACTTGGTTATGAAGATCCTCCATCTCTCGGATATTCACCTGGGCAGTGGATTTTCCCATGGTCGAATTAATCCAGTCACCGGGTTGAACACCAGATTGGAGGATTTTGTCAGTACGCTGAGCCGATGCATTGATCGAGCGATCGCCGAACCCGCAGATTTGGTTCTCTTCGGCGGCGATGCCTTCCCCGATGCGACGCCACCTCCAATTGTGCAGGAAGCATTTGCCAGGCAGTTTTGCCGATTGGTGGATGCCCAAATTCCAACCGTGTTGCTCGTTGGCAACCACGATCAGCACTCCCAGGGTCAGGGGGGTGCCAGTTTGTGTATTTACCGGACGCTGGGGGTGCCGGGTTTTATTGTGGGCGATCGCCTGGAAACCCACCGCATCAGTACTCGCAACGGCGACATTCAGATCATTACGTTGCCCTGGTTGACGCGCTCCACCCTGTTGACGCGCCCCGAAACCGAGGGACTGTCGATGATTGAGGTCAACGAGTTACTGATCGATCGCCTGCGAGTGGCATTGGAAGGCGAGATTCGTCGGTTAGACCCCACAATTCCTACGGTATTGTTGGCGCACTTGATGACAGACACCGCACGCTATGGAGCAGAGAGATTCTTAGCCGTAGGTAAGGGCTTCACGGTGCCGATGGCGTTGCTGACCCGTCCCTGTTTTGACTATGTAGCACTGGGGCATGTGCATCGCCATCAAGTGTTGTGTGAGCAACCTTACATTGTCTATCCCGGCAGCATTGAGCGAGTCGATTTCAGCGAAGAGTCGGAGGAAAAGGGCTTCGTATTAGTCGAGATCGAACGTGGCTCCACCCAGATTCAGTTTTGCTCCGTACCCGCTCGCCCCTTTTGCACGATTCGAGCCGATGTTTCCCAAGCCGACGATCCCCAGGCAGCGTTATTAGCGGCGATCGCCCCAAATGCCATTGACGATGCTGTGGTGCGGTTAGCCTATCAGGTTCGCGCTGATCAACTGGAAGCGATCGACAATAATGCTCTCCATGAAGCGTTAAGCCTTGCCCACACGTACACGATTCACCCGGAAGTGGTCAGCCAATCAGCGCGATCGCGCTTACCAGAGTTGGGGGTGGGGAACAGCACTGACCCGATCGAGTCGCTCAAAACCTATCTAGAGAACCAAACTCACTTAAGCGATATTGCCGCTGAAATGCTGGAAGTGGCGCAGCGATTGCTGGCAGATGAGGAGGTCTGGGTCGAGGCAGAAGGTGATCTTTTGGCAGAACCCGCCGAAGCTCAACTGCGATTGTTATAGTATTGAGATCTTGGCTGGCAAAAACGCTGATAACGTAGCGACTTATGCTTGTGTCTCATTTGCTTGGTTGAATCGCTCCAAAATCTTGTTGACGAAGGTTTCACCATCGATTGGAGGAGTATGGTTTGAGGCTTCGATTGCTGCATCGATTGTTACCCGAACTTCCTGAACCCATTCGGCTTCAGAGCGATCATATTCATCCAACAATCGCAAAGCAATTTCTAACACCTCCTCATTTTAAGCTGCTGAGCCTTAACCTACTCCCCATTCCCTACTCCCTACTCCCCACTCCCTACTCCCCCTTCAGGGTTTGCCAATCCTGTTGCAGGTGATTGCCCCATTGAACTGCTAACGCTAGCTCTGTAAAGGGGATGCGAATCGTGGTTGTGGGAAGTTGAAACTCCAGGGCAGCACGATCTTTCGTTTGCGATAGAGCATCGGGGTCAACGGTGCTCAGATTCAGGACGCGATCGCCCACTACGATTTGAATTTGCTTCACCTCTTTAAGGGAAAAGGATTGCAGATCTACCGGACCTTGACGGGTAGGCTTTCCCCAGGTCAACTCGCTGCCTTTTTGCCCCAACACAGCATAAATGTCATATTTGGCATGATCAAACTGTTGTGCCCATGTTTTGTAAGTTTCCAGCTTTTGATATTCATTCCACCCTGCCCACGCTAGCCCGATAAAGACAAAGAGCAGCGGTAACCATAACAATCCCCGTGTCATTTCACCCGACCTGAATGCAACATAAAGCCGTCTCCCTCAGAGGGAGCGATCGCCTTGTTCTTTAAAGCTTACGCAGTAAAGCACATTTGTGTCTGTTGCCTTTAGATTAGTTCTAGGGCTTTATTGATTAGACGCGATCTTGTCCTCACCCTATTCCCAACGGTTCCGCCCATGTCTTACCTTTTTCTGTATCTCATTGCGGTTTACCTGCTGTTGTTCGCGGTTCCCTACCTGGTTATCTTTCAGCAGCTTTCGGGGTTGCCGTTTCAGCACTCCAGCTATCTGTTGAAGCATGAAGACGAGGTGCCTGACTACATCAAGCAGGTGTTTAAGACCTCAGTGCAAGAATTGGAAATGTTGGGCTTTGAGTTTAGTAGCTATTACCAGGTCGATGATATTTTAGGGGCGCGACGGTGGGGCGTGTTGATGCAACAGGTGCCCTGCCGCTCGTTTGCTGTTTTAGCGGTGAATGCTCTCCCTGATCCAGCAAACCCGGTTATCACAACCTTTTATACCTTTTTTGAACAGGGGAACAAGCCGAATTTTTTATTGATGACGATGAATGCGTTAGCGCATGGCATTGTGGGGCAAATGCCAAATACCCTTGTGCTGGATAAATATGTGCTGACGACGGAGGAACAGTGGAACGTTCACAAAACTAAGTTACAAGAGTTGGGGAACAGCCAGTTTGCCCAAATTGATACCTACACGACGTTCGTAACTAAGCTTCAGGCACACGAAAACGCTTATATCGATAGCTTAATTCAAGCTAAAACCTTGGCGCGCCTACCCCGTCGGGGAAACAGCATGACACCGGATGGTGCTTCGTTTCTCTATTTGGGGTTGTTGCCTGCTGTGCAAACGGCATTCAAGATGGGGCGGGGCAATCCTAAACGGATGTCAGTCTTAAAGCAGCGACTGGCGCAGGTAAAACCAAATATGAGTGAAGCTGGCTCCATTCCGGTTGAAGCAGAAGTAGACGCATACCAATACTTGCAAAAGTTTGAGCAGGGGCGATCGCGTCGGGGTGCCAAGCTGTGGATTTTGGTGTTGAGTCTGGTGGTGTTTTTTCTGTCCTTTACCCATCTGTTTCCCTGGCAGGATTTGCTGATCCTGATTGGAGTTCTGTTTCTGCATGAGTTGGGACACTTTGTGGCGATGCGGAGCTTTGGCTACGAAAATACCTCTATTTTCTTCTTACCATTTTTTGGAGCGGCTACCTCCGGTCGCAAAGACCATGCCACTCTCAGCGAAAAGGTCATGGTGTTGTTGGCGGGGCCGTTGCCTGGATTGCTGCTCGGCTGTGTGTTGGCGATCGCCCTGTCCCAGGAGGTCAGCCAATCCGCCTCACTCGCCTCTGCGATTAACTTTTTGATTATTCTCAACTATCTCAACCTGTTGCCCATTTTTCCGCTGGATGGAGGACGGGTAGTCAATCTGCTGCTGTTTGCACGATATCCCTGGGCTGATCTCATCTTCAAGGGCTTTACTGTCTTGTTGATTGTCACGTTGGCAATGATGGCTTTTGGTGACCCGTTTTTGCTGTTTTTGGCGATCGTGGTGGGGTTGAGCATTCCCAATAGCTATCGCAGTGCTCGCATTCTCAAACAGCTACGGCAGATTAAACCCAATGACCCTGTGGAACAGTTTGTTCAACCTGTTAGTCCATCCCCTGCGTTGTTGTCGAGGCTGTTTACTGCTGTGAAGCAGGCGGGATATGGAGCGATGCCATTCAACCAAAAATACAACCTGGTGAAATCGCTGGTGCAACTGCAACAGGAACCCAATGTGAAATGGACAACTCGAATGGGGTTGCTGGTGTTTTATGGGGTGAGTTTAGTGGGAGGATTAGTGCTGGCGGTCGTGAGTCTCACCATTTCAATGCGGCCCCTCTGAAGTTGACTCTGCTAAACTATGACCTCGTCTCTATCTCTGGAAGCTGCTCACCAACTGTTAAAGCAATTTGATTGCACTCGCCCTAACCCTGCTCTGACGAACGATTATGGGCAACTTCAAGATGCCTTAAGAACCGTGGCGCAACACTCGGATTATCAAATTTTGGGTATTTGTGCCGATACGCTAGCGCAAGGGGTCGTGGCGTTAGAGGGCTATATAACAGCCTTAGGCTATGACTATGAACCCCAACTAAACTCGATGGATGGTGTGGTCTATATCAAGTTCAACCCCAAGTCAGGGTTGTGTTATGCCAGTCCTTATGAAGGGCACCATCGTGGTGTTTTGGTGTCGTGTCAGTCAGCTTACGCTGATGGCGTGAATGAAACCTATGGACATTTACCTCTGGATCTCTTTGCCTAGTCCTTTATCAATCCTTGCGCCGTAGCCAGATGCCCCGCAGTCCTGCGGCTTTTGCGCCTTCATAGTCTTCTCGGTAGCTGTCGCCGATGTGCCATGCCATCTCAGGTGAACAGTTGTGTTTTTTTAATGCAGCTATAAATAGCTGTGGATCGGGCTTGGCTGCCCCAACTTCTGTTGAGATAGTGACAGACTTGAAGTATTTGGCTAACCCTAATGCATCCAACACTGCATGAATCCGCGAGTCAAAGTTGGAAATGATGCCTAACTCAACGCCCTGATCGTGCCAATGGATCAATGTGTGGCGGGTATCTGGATACACAAACCAGGGTTCTGCCGTTGTGAAATGGGCATAAAGGGCAGTGAAGAACACTTCAAAGTCAGAAAACTGCCCTAATACGCCTGCTTCTTGAAAGGTTTCAGCGGCGATCGCCCACCACCAGGCATATTCCCGCTCTGGAACATAGGTGGCATTGACCCCGGCAAATGCCATCGGAGGAGCGGCTCGAAAGGCTTTGAAAAATCCTTCATTTAAGACCTGCGGATCAGCCGTCACCCCAAACTGTTGAGCCAGATTAGAATAGGCTTGACCAACGCTGCCTCGCACCCCAAACAGCGTTCCAACGGCATCAAAAAAAATAACTTGAGGATAGTTCATCTATTGCCGAGATAACTTCTTATTGCAGTGAGGATGGGATGAACAGGTAGAGCCTCCGACTGGAGATATTGTCCCCCAACTCCCTTCATGTCTGACTTTCCTCAGGTGGGGCGATCGCTTAACTTCATCAAACGACTCGCTTACCGCAGAAAAAAATAACATGCCTTCTGCATCAGGAACCTTCGCTATTCATCTTACGGCAGATGCAAGAGTTTAATCCATGGCTGATGTGCAGGCTGAGTCTGTGCCTTAGCAAAGTGGAGGATGCTGACCTATTTCAACCAACTAAAAAAGCAGGGCTTACCCAGTTAGATCCTCCAAATCCTCTTGGAAAGGGGCTTCCGGAATTCCCCTCCTCTAAGCTACGGTGTAGACATAAGTCCTCTCAGCCTCCTAAATCCCCTAACTTTGGGAGATTTTGAGCCTTTGTCAAAGGTCTTGACCCAACCAAAAGCACCCGTACTTGGAACCGATGCGAAGCGCGCCTTTGGGTAAACTGAAATACCTTCTGCTAGGGGGTTTGGGGGAGGCAGTGGCGTCCCCCAATGGGGGTCTGGGGGAGACTCCCCCAATGCCTGGTTCTCAAACGCTTGAAACAACCGTGCACCTCATTTGGAAGGAAGCAGAGATCTGTGTACACGGTAGCTCTTCTAAAGGGGCTAGGGGGGATCAAAGTTTTAGGCTTCAAGTGTGTAAGTTCTAACAATAAAGTAGGGGTGAGTCGTAATTCACCCCTACTTTATTGATGGAAATCGGTAATGATGGAAATCGGTTTAGTTATCGATCGGCTTTGCGCCCATTCCCATCACAGCACTCTTCGTAAAGTTAATGCGCTGCTCAAAGTCTAACCCTTTGATTTGTTCAACAAAGTTATTTGTCTCAGAGGGCAACTGATAGTTAGATGGAAATCCAATAATGGAACCATTCTCCATCCCTTGAGCCAGCATCAGCCACAGTTCTAACTTGCTGCTGGAATTGAGTGCGCTGTAAGCCTGACCAATCTGGTTATTTGCACAATTAATAATGTCGCGTTGGGCTTGCAGTTGCTGATCTTGAGGCAGAGCCTGAATCTGATCAAAGATCGCTTTGCTAGTCACTTCCACATCAATGGGAGGAGCAGGATGCAATTGATCCTTAATATCCAAGTAGCCATACCACAACAAAGCGAGTTGAGTATCCGCATCAAATTGTTTGAAATTGTCGTACGCTTGTCTGGTTTTGTTATCCGCTGTATACGTCATAACTACTCCTAAATTGGGGTCTATGATTCCTTGCTGGAAGAGAAACAGAAGCCAGTTCTATGTCTCTTTCATAGACGTTAATGACAACTGGGATCGCTATAACCGTACAAAGGATGGAGATGCGATCCCCTGCTTCTGACAGATGGAATATCGATTGATATGGAACCCGTTGCACTAGAGAAGCACGATGTCTTATACATAGGCGAAACATTTAACGAGTGGGTCTTCAACGACATTGCATTCTTTGAACTGAGTGCTTTGCCTCTGCTGCCGCTCTTCACAAACGGGTTTGGTAGGGCTCCTGTCTTTTGTCGTAATGTGACCTCTGTCTTCAGATTGTTTAAGCCCAACATCTAATGCAGTAGAACTAGGGTATTAAATCTCATGGAGATTGTATTCTATGAAACTGAATTTCGTAACGAAGCAGCTTTCGTCTCTGGGACGTTGGTTAGCGACTATGCTAGTTGGTCTATTGGCGATCGCCTTCATCTGGCAAGGGGCATTCACAACCGCTGCATTGGCTAGCCCAAACCCCACCTTGATCGCTTCCAGAGATGCGGGGGATCAAGTGCAGCAAAAGACCCGTGAAGGGGCTAGAGATGCCAAAGGGTTCATTCGTGACACGGCTAACAAAGTGGAACGCACAGCTGACCGCAATGCCAGTCGAGTAGATCGGGCGACCGATAATAAGGGGAGTGGTGGTTTCTTTAGCCGCCGAGCCAAGATCGATCGCGATCGCATCCACATGAGAGCAGAGCAAGATGCTGCTCGGACTCAACGGGCTGTAGACAACAGCAGAAATGCAGTTGAGCGGGCTGTAGACGACATCAAGGACGCATTAGATTAGATTTTTAGCTCACATCGACATTCTGGGTAGTGTTTCAAATCGGTTGCTATTGATCCCTGGTTGTTGCCGTCCCCCTTACCAAGGGGGACTACAGCAGGGTGGTTTCATACAAGTGAAAAATTTTTGGGCGTTGCTGAAATGACAAATGATACGTAAATTCCCAACGTGAGCGAGACGCTCACTCTATCGGGATCATCACAAGGGAGTGCGAGCATCTTGCTCGCGATTTCATATCCTCAATCAGCAACGCCAATTTTTGCTTCGCCCCCCTAGCCCCCCAATTTTGGGGGAAATTGGTCTGAAGTCCCCCAGAGTTGGGGGATTTAGGGGGCAAATTAAGGGGATTAAACTCCAATTCACTTTTCTTCGTGTATGTGAAACCACCCTGGACTACAGGGGGTTCTTACAGAGGCTATCAACAGGTTTGGAACACCATCACATTCTGATCGATATCCCCGGCATCTCGCAGGTGCTGGGGATTTGTGATGAAACGGATATTCTCTTTTGTGTTACTCTTGTCTGCGCTATAAGAGATTCCATAGCTGCCCTCTCTACAGAACCTCCCGATGTATGATATAAATCTACAGTAATCGCGTCGGTAAACAGGGTTTTAAGTCTGTCGATCGTTTTCTCATTACTTATTCCAAGGGGATTACAACAGTGGGTATTGTCGTTGAAGATGTATCTAAGCAGTTTGGTAGCTTTCAGGCACTCGATAAGGTCAGCTTAGAGATCAAGACAGGTTCGCTGGTTGCCCTGCTTGGACCCTCTGGCTCTGGAAAGTCTACTCTACTGCGGTTGATTGCCGGATTAGAAACCCCCGATACGGGCAAAATCCTGCTAACGGGTAGAGATGCCACTCATGAGAGCGTACAAGATCGCAATATCGGGTTTGTGTTTCAGCACTATGCTCTGTTCAAGCACATGACCGTTCGCAGAAACATTGCGTTTGGGTTAGAGATTCGTAAGACCCCTCCTAATAAAGTCAAACATCGGGTCGAAGAGTTGCTGGAACTGGTGCAATTAAAGGGACTGGGCGATCGCTATCCTTCCCAGTTGTCGGGCGGTCAGCGGCAAAGAGTCGCTCTGGCGCGTGCCCTGGCAGTGGAGCCAAAAGTCCTGCTGCTTGACGAACCCTTTGGTGCGTTAGATGCCAAAGTGCGAAAAGACTTGCGAGCCTGGTTACGTCGCCTGCATGATGAAGTCCACGTCACGACCGTTTTTGTTACCCACGACCAGGAAGAAGCGATGGAAGTCGCTGACGAAATTGTGGTCATGAACAAAGGGCAGATTGAGCAAGTAGGCACTCCGGCTGAAATTTACGACAATCCGGCAACGGCATTTGTCATGAGCTTTATTGGACCTGTCAATGTCTTGCCCAGCACTTCAAATATCTTCCAGGACAACGGCTTTGACTCCGCTCTACCAGAAGTATTCTTGCGTCCGCAGGATGTCGTGATCCAAACCGAACCTAACGGCACCACGGTTTCCGCTCGTGTGAGTCGTTTGATTCACCTGGGATGGGAGATTCAAGCCGAATTGACCCTCGATGACGGGCAAGTCGTTACCGCTCACCTGACGCGCGATCGCTTTGATGAACTCAAACTAGAACCTCAGCAACGAGTCTACGTCAAACCCAAAGAGGCAAAGGCATTTCCGATCTACTACTCAATTTGAGGGAGTAGGGAGTAGAGGGGTAGAGGATTGGAGGGGTAGAGGATTGGAGGGGTAGAGAAGTGGAGGAGTAGAGTTTCGGCTCTTATCCTTTATCCTTCATCGCTTATCCTTTCTCTTTTCTTTCTTCTTTTTTCCCTCCTCCCTCTTTCCCATGCCACTCTGCCGCTTTCTGCCGGATCACCTGCAATTCCTCCGGTGAGATCCGTTCCAGGTTTCGCAAGATCTGAAACATGCGGTGGTTCTTTTTGAGTTTGTCGTAGTGTCGTGCCAAAAAGTCCCAATAGAAGAAGTTAAACGGGCAGGCATTGTCACCAGAGCGATCGCGCGGTTTGTAGGTGCAACCTTTGCAATAGTCGCTCATGTTGTTGATGTAGTTAGCCGAAGCGGCGTAGGGCTTGGATGCCATCATGCCTCCGTCAGCAAATTGACCCATGCCAATGACGTTGGTTTGCATGACCCAGTCGTAGGCATCGATGAAAGCAGCGTGGAACCAGTCCTCGGTTTCCTGAGGAGAAATGCCCGCAATCAACGCAAAGTTATTCAACACCATCAGCCGTTGAATGTGATGAGCGTACCCGGTTTCTTTGACCTGCGTCAAAATCTGGTGCAGGCAATTCATCTGCGTGTCGCCCGTCCAATAGAAGTTGGGGAGTGGTTGCGTGTGGTTAAACCAGTTGCGCTCCGGGTAGTCCTCACCCATGTAAATGTAGATGCCGTGCATGTATTCGCGCCAACCCAAGACCTGGCGAATGAAGCCCTCAACGCTGTTCAACTCCCATTCACTCTGATGTTGAAGGTAGGCTCGCTCTGCGGCTTGCACCACTTCTAAGGGATGCAACAATCCCAGGTTGAGATAGGGGGAAAGCATGGCGTGCCACATGGTTTGCTCACCTGTCACCATCGCATCTTGATAGGGACCAAACTCAGATAGGCGGGTTTCAACAAAGAAGTCGAGGACTTGCAACGCTTGCGATCGCGTCACTCCCCAGCGAAAGGGTTCAATCTGCCAGTATTCCTGGCTATCTTTGCAGGCAGGCGACTGTTTTACCCAGTCGATCACATCCTGCGTGATGGCATCTGGCTCAAACCACAACGCCTCTGGCAAAGTCAGCTTGCCCTTGGGGGGTTTGCGGTTCTCACGGTCAAAATTCCAGCGTCCGCCAGCGGGTTGATCCCCCACCATCAAAATGTTGAAGCGTTGGCGTCCTTCGCGATAAAAGTCCTCCATCACCAGTCGCTTGCGCTGGCTTGCCCACTGTTTGAACTCCTCATCTTGCCAGATGAAGCGGTTACTGGGGGTAAAGGTAACAGCACAGGGCAGGTTGAGTTGCTGAATCAGTTGAGCAAAGGGGCGATCGGTGGGAGTCATTACCCGCAACTCGCTGATCTGGTATTGCTGAATCCAATCGAGCAACAGTGTCTTAAAGTCTGGGGCTTGCACATAGGTCACTGCCCATCCGGCTTGGCGCAATTCCTCTGCAAAATGGCGCATGGCAGACCATACCAGCACCAGCTTTTGCAGGTGATAGGGCAACTTCTGGGCATGGTGCAGCGACTCAATAAAAAGAACGGGGGTCTGCGATTGTTGCAGTAAACAACTCTGTAAGGCGGTTTGCTCTGCCCACAGTTGATCGCCCAAAACCCAAACGCCTGTCGTCATGATGAATGATGCAGATAAAACGCCTCATCTCTAAGGGTATGAGAAGAACTTTACATTACGCAACATAAACAAGAAGGAAAAAAGAAGGGGGAAGAAGAGGAAAGGATAAACGATGAAGGATGAAGGATGAAAGGTGAAATGCTATATCCCACACCCCACACCCTACTCCCCACTCTCCTTTCCCTCCAGCAACAGTCCCCAGGTGGCGTTGTAGGGATGCACGGCTTGCGTTTCATGCTCCATCCCATCGGTTGTAATGTGATAGACGGGATAGCCCTGATTCACCCACTCAAACAGCGACCCTTCCAGGTTGAAAACATTTTGATAGCCCAGTGTTTGTAATGCTTGGGCAAACTGGGCAGAGCGATAACCCACAGAGCAGTACACCACGATCGCCCCTGTTGTATCCTCTGCCAGGGGCAACTGATCTGGATCTGTTAACATCGATCGCTCAACTCGATGGGCGTTGGGTAAGTGACTCACCTCAAATTCTTCAGGGGTTCTGGCATCCAACAGTAACGGTTTAGAAGAACCAGGTTGTTGCAATTGCTGGGCTAACTTTGCGATCGCCATCTGCTGAACCCCCGGAAACTTAATCCGAATCCAGGCTTTAAGGACGTTCCAGACAAGCGATCGCCCAATATTCATGGTTTACCTCACCCTGCTAACCTCACCAACTCCCTGACGCTCCTCCACCCGATGAATGACCTCCACCCGATGAATGATCACCACCGGAGCCAGAGGAACTGTTGTGATCGTTATCGCTTCGGGTCAAGTGTGGGATGATTCGATCATAGCTGTGATCATAGGAACAGTTTTGGCAGGTTTCAGTAATTCTGGCTAACCCTGTACTGGTGTAGGTCGCAGAGTAGATGGTTTGGGTTCTGACTGACAAGGTTTTGCGATCGCACCTGGAGCATCGTCTGTAACCGGAGAAATAGTTTTGATAGGGGTTCACCGAATGATAACCACAGCTTTGGCAGAGCCAAACATCATAATCAACTGATCCCAGGCTTTCTTCTCTTTGTTCTTCTCTGTTTAAATATTGGTCATCTGCCATCTCATCCAGTCGTGTCATTGGGGTTTGACATTGAGGGCAAGAACGCTTGCGATATCGTCTCCGTATCTGAAACAGTGATATACCCGTAACTACAGCGATTAATCCTCCAACAATATTCCAAATCTCACTGGAGCCATCATGGCTAACGCCATCATTCGAGAGATAGGGTGGAGCATTGCTAACGCCAGGATTGTTAATTACACCCGGATTATTGTTACGAGCACCGGAGTTGACACGAGTTGGGTTAAAGCGACTGACAACGGCATTAACACCTGCAACGGTTCCTTGGCTAATCTGCCCTTGGCGAAAATAGGGCAGCATGACTTCATCAATAATGGACTGTGCAATGCGGTCGCCACTGCTGTCATAGCCTGCTCCTAATTCGATGCGAACCCGACGATCGCGTGGAGCCACCAAAATCAAAATTCCATCATTGCGGCTGCGATCGCCAAGTCCCCAAGTGTTAAAGATATTGGTGGCAAACGCCTCAATCGAGGCATCTCCGGTGCGATAGTCAGAGACTGAATTGATTGCCAGCACGACAGCCTGAATTCGCGTTTCGTTGGTAAATTGGGCTAGAGTAGCGCGAATCGTTGCCTTATCGTTAGCATTTAGAACTTGCCCGTAGTCATTCACATAGGGGTCAAGCAGGGGAGGATAAGGACTTTGCGATCGGTTTTGTGCAGCAGTACTAAAGCTAGACGTGAGAAGAATTAGAGTGGTGGCGATCGCCACAAACCCATATCGATAACGATGCCACAACTCAGTAAACCAGGTTCGACGAGTCCAAGCAACGCCTTGCATCATCAATTCTCCTATCACGAGCTAGGTTCCTTCAGCAAGCCGCTCCAAAACGGTCAAGCATCTAGAGAGTTCAACTTCAATCTCCAGCCTAAGCATTCCCGATTCCGGTAAATGAACCGCCAGTGAGTTAGATCGGAGCGTAGTATCATACTGGCAAGCTGCATCCTTATAGCAGTACTCACTAAGGTTAGGACGGAGTGCAGGGGTGGAACCCCTGGTTGGGGGCGCAGCCCCACACCCCCTTATGTCCTGATGCATAGGCGTAGGGCTATAAATGGAAGTGGCATGAATTTCACCGTTCCTGCTCATGCAATATGACACCTGGAATCAACTTCTCCACCGTTATGTAGATTCGCAAGGTCGAGTCAACTACACTGCCTGGAAAGAGGAATCCGTCGAGATCTTAGATCAATGGTTGATTGAGATCCGTTCCACTCAATTGATAGAGTTAACGACGACCGAGCAACGGTTGGCACTATGGCTTAACCTCTACAATGCGTTGGTGATCGCCCAAGTGTTAGCCTTCTATCCGATCGCCACTATTCGCCCGACGATCTTTGGCATTCCTGATTGGATTTCCTTCTTTCGCTTCTTTTCGCGTCCACTCTATCAATTGGATGGCACCCGTTATAGCTTGAATGCGATCGAACATGGAACCTTGCGGAAGGAGTTTACTGAACCCCGAATTCACTTTGCGTTGGTGTGTGCGGCGATCGGGTGTCCACTGTTGCGGGCGGAGGCGTATGAACCGGAACGAGTGTATGCTCAGTTAGAGGAGGATGCTCAGCGGTTCATCACCAATTCTTACAAAGTTCGGTATGACGCCCAAACGCAAACGCTCCATTGCAGTCAAATCTTTAAGTGGTACAAGGCAGATTTCTTAAAGGTGGCTCCGTCGCTAACGGCATACATTCAACGGTACTTGCTAACTGTGACAATGCCTGATGTGACTCGCGTCCGCTACCTTCCCTACGATTGGCGATTAAACCAACGCAATAATCAGAGGCATTTGCTGAAGTAGCAACTGTCTTCTGTCAGGGTGTGGCATGCGGTCAACAAGTTCTTGGCGTAACTGAGAAATTATAGCTTTGGTCAGCAAGCTTAAGGCAAAGGCAATGGCTCCAACCCGGATGCTGGGGAGGCTTTCTGACTCGCCTCCGCCCCATCGAATGTGGCTACGGCTATAATGCCGAATGCTACGCCCCTCCATTCTCCTACCGCACTTCTTCATAGAACCGCTTCAAATTGGTTGCAGAGACTCCGATGCCCCATAAAAAACCAATACTCAAATAGATAAACGTTGCTTTCCAAACGCCCCAATGAGCCACACGGCGATCGGAGGACTGCACAACCCGATTAACCTGACGAATCCGCCCATAGCGGGTCAATTTCAGACACAAATCCGCCTCCTCCATAATGGGCATTGCCGCATCAAATCCGCCACACTGCCAAAAATCTTGCCGCCGACAAAACATGACCTGATCCCCAAACAACAGGCGCAAACCCTTGAAGAAAAACAAATGAGGACGGAAGAATAATGGGGCGTAATAGGTTTTGAGATAGTTGTGTAGAGACACACTCCAACGGGTGACGTGGGTTCCCTGCATGAGCGAAATAAAGCCACCACAGGCGATCGCCGGATCTGTCAGGGTTGTCTCAATCACCGTTACCAGATCATCAGGCACCAGCGTATCGGCATGAAGAAAACAGAGAATCTCTCCAGTTGCCACCGTTGCACCCAGGTTCATCTGAACCGATCGCCCCTGGTATTGGGCTGCAACGACTGTGACGCCTGCTTGATGAGCGATCGCCACTGTCTCGTCTTGGCTGCCTCCATCAACGACGACAATCTCTCTGGCAGGTGGATTGAGGATGCTCAAATAACGCAGCGTCCGCTCCAGACAGGAGGCTTCATTTAACGTCGGAATAATGATAGAAACTTGAGCCACTTCACCATCCAAATCTTTTCAATCCATACTCTACTGAGATAGCTATATGGAG
Source organism: Oscillatoria sp. FACHB-1407 (assembly GCF_014697545.1). Taxonomy (GTDB): domain Bacteria; phylum Cyanobacteriota; class Cyanobacteriia; order Elainellales; family Elainellaceae; genus FACHB-1407. The sequence continues at coordinate 337,221 of NZ_JACJSA010000004.1, forward strand.
CGATCGCGGGTTATATCAAATCCGTTTAATTAACCCTAATTATGGTAAGGGGATGCGGTTGAACTCGGCTAGGTTCAAGTGTTATCTGCTAAACCCACCCGTGCAACATCGCAGTCATGAATCCGGGTTTGATATGGGGTCAATAATGATTGTTTTGTCTCTCTATTTAGCTAGCCTATAGCAATGGTTTATACCTCTATCTTGAGGATTAGAGCTTTCAAGAATTACATTTCTACAAATTTCTAGAATGACGCTATTTGCTTGTTTTTACTACTCTTTGAAAGCAAACTGAATCTTGTAATATTTTGAAAAATTTGCCCTATTCCTTAGATAGATGATTGCAGAATTTCCTCAGTTTAATGTCTAAATTGAAACGTGTTAAATCATTTGATATAAGCCAAAGGTTAGGTTTCTAATCGCCTCAAAAGCTAGAAACGGTGGACTCCCTGTCCTTCTAACTTTGGGAATACAGAAAGGACTTAACACTATTTTGTGCTTCAAATGCTTGTGCTCAAAATGAGCAGTTTGTGTTTAGAAAAGGTGGTCACAGTTATGTGAAATATCCTTTTCTATTTACTTATCTCTATATAATTTAGTGGTGGAAGGAAATGAGAACAAAATCGCAGTATTTTACAGCGTCATGGTTATGGCTTCCGGTAGTTGGATGCTTGAATTTTGCTGTTTCTCTCCCTGCGATCGCGGCTGTTGAAGTTAGCGAACCTGAAGTGATAGAGCTTGAAACAGACATCCAGACAGATATTGATACGAATCTTGATACCGAGGTGGAGTCAACTGATAACGATGCGTTACCGTTATTAACGCAGCCTGAATTAGGAGAAGATGCTGCCTCTGAAAATTTGGGTTCGGCTGTCCCTGAATCGACGGATTCTCAATCGACAATTGCTCAGTCCACTGTGATTCAGTCAACGGTTGCGCAGGCAACAGAAAGCGGAGGCAGTAATTCATCATCCACTGCAACTACTCCAACGGTTCAACAACTCGCCGCACCGTCAGTAGCCCAATCCGATATGGGGCAGGTGACATCTGTTAGTCAGCTTTCAGATGTGCAACCGACCGATTGGGCGTTTCAAGCGTTGCAGTCTCTGGTTGAGCGATATGGCTGTATTGCAGGCTATCCCGATGGCACCTATCGCGGCAATCGTGCTCTCACTCGCTATGAGTTTGCTGCTGGCTTGAATGCCTGTCTTGATCGCGTCAATGAATTGATCGCTGAAGGCTTGTCGCAAGCCGTGACACGAGAAGATTTAGCAACGCTGCAACGTCTGCAAGAAGAATTTGCGGTTGAACTGGCGACTCTACGGGGTCGAGTCGATGCTCTCGAAGCTCGCACCGCTGAATTGGAAGCTAACCAATTTTCAACCACCACCCGCCTCAATGGAGAGACGATTTTTGGGGTGGTTAGCGTGATAGATGGCGACAACGCTAATGGTGAATCTATTTCCCGCAACCCAACCTTTGGCTACCGGGTTCGTCTCAATTTAGAAACCAGCTTCACTGGAGAAGACCTGCTCACCACTCGTTTGCAAGCCAGTAACGTAGAGCCTTTAGGAGGTACCAATAGTGGAGTGTTGGGCACCAACGAAGGTCGAATTGAGTTCGATGGTGACAGCAACAATGAAGTAAGTTTAGCCCTATTGCGGTATCGCTTCCCCATTAGCGATCGCACCAACGTTTATATCGCGGCTACTGGAAACGGCTTTGTCGATTTAGATGCCTCCAGCCAATTAACTCCTTATCTGGATGGAGTAGCTGTTTCGCTGTTTGGTTTGCGTAATCCCATCTACAACTACTCCTTTGGGGCTGGTTTGGGTATCCGGCACTTCTTTAACGACAACCTGGAGTTAAACCTGGGCTACCTCACCCCTGATGCAGGCGACCCATCCCCTGGACAGGGCTTGTTTAACGGCAGATACGGTGCATTAGCGCAGCTGATCGTTTACCCCACTGAGGACATTCGCATCGGCTTTACCTACATCAATAGCTTCACCCCCTCTAACGATGATTTTGGGTTGGCGACAGGTAGTAACCTTGCCAACAGCGACTTTGGGCGAGCCGTTGTGACTAACTCCTACGGCATCTCAACCACGGTTGACATCACCCCAGGGCTGGCGATCGGGGGTTGGGTCGGTTATTCACAACACCGTTACATCGGTTTGGGTGATGGTGAAGTGTGGACATGGGCAGCCAGTCTTTCCTTCCCAGACTTGTTTGGCGAAGGAAACACAGGTGGCATTCTGGTCGGCATGGAACCTCGTTTAACAGAGTTGGATGCCAATATTAATGGTGGGGCTACTGACCCAGATGTGTCGCTGCACGTTGAGGCATTCTATCGCTATCGCCTGTCAGACAATATCGACATCACACCGGGTATTATCTGGCTCACCGCTCCTAACCATGAGCAAGACAATGACGATGCGGTGATTGGCGTATTGCGAACTCGCTTCTTCTTCTAAAACTAATACCAATTTGAATTGGCTTCGCTGCACATGATTCCGTAAGGGCGTTTCGCGAAACGCCCCTACCCAGTGATCTGCCACAATCAAACATTAAATCGGTATAAGGTTTAGGTAACGGTATCCATATTCATTGAAATGGGTTGCATTCTTCCAGTCATGGATTGCAATCCGTTTCAATGATTCGCGTTGATCCACGTCGGCAGACTTAGTCCTGATAGCCGCGAATTCATCCCCAGGCTCTTAACCCGAACTGACGTTTTTCACGGAAGAAGAATGGAGAATAGAGAGTATCACCGCTTCTTCTTTTTGCCCGCTTTAGGTTGAAAGCCTGCTCCAGATTTTGTCTGATCGCTTGGGGATTCTGCTACGTCCGGTTGGTTTTCATCCCCATTCAACACGACATACTTGCGATTTTGCTCTCGTATCCGGGCATCGTCGTCATTGTAGAAGAACGATAACAATGCAAATCGGCGTCCCTGTGTCACAGGTGTAACTTCATGGAGTAACGAGCAGGAGAAGATGACGGCTTCTCCTACGTTAGGACGGTAATATTGGGAGCCATATTCTGGGAACCACAAACACCCCCCTTCATACTCTCCAGTATTGAGGTTCAGCGTCATGGCAAAGCGACGATGAGCCGTTCCCTTGGTGGTGTTGTCCCGATGTCGTCGAAAAAAGCCCTGATCTGTAGCTTCATAACAAGCCACAAGATGACGCTCAAACCGACTGATGCTGAATTGAAACGCCTTTTCAATTTCGGGTTTAACCCGCCTCAATATCAGATGATTGATCTGTTGTAGAAGTTTTGGATCTTCAATGAGGAAATCACGTCGCTTTTTAAACTTGTAGTCAAATATCTCAACGGTTTTGCCATCTACCTGCCGCATAAAACCAGAATCTCGACTGCCCTGCGCTTCGTAAAGCTGAATCAATTGCTGGCACAAGTCGGGACTCAGCACGTGAGGAATAAACAGGGCGGGAGCTTGACGGGTTGCCAGAGTTGGCGGTGGAAACTCCGGTAATGCTTGAGCAAGCTGCAATAGCTGAGCGACGTGTTGGGTCGGATCTTGGATTGAGGCGATCGCCACGATTTGCAGATTTTGGTTGAGCACAAAACTGGTAGGCATGTACTGAACATCAGTGCCGGACGTACTTGGCTGACAAACGCCGTAAAGTTGGCTCACCGATCGCTCAAAATCCCAAAACAATTTGCAATAGGTCAGGTCTGTAATCTGCTCTTGAAGAGGCAGGTCATCGGGATCAATCAATACGCCAAAAAAAGGGATGTTAGCTTGCTTCAACTCTGACTGTAAAGCTAGAAACTGTCGCAACACCTCCCGACAGCAATCGACTTTAGAGCTACCTAAAAAAGACAAGATAACGCGGTAGCCCCCAACCGTATCAAAGTTAAAGCTGGGATTAGAAGTAGAAGGAAGACGAAACCACGGAGCGGGCTCGCCTACAGTCAGATGCGACATGGCGATCGCTTGGGGTGAATAAACTTACCTAGACAATATAACAGAGCTTTAAAGCAACAAACGGCAGAATGTACGGGCAGTGGATGGGCAACGTTGATATCTACCTCTCTCTGGGCAATCTATTTTTAATGAGTTTTACAACGCAACATAGATTTCTCTAAAGCAGGGTTGGCTGAGCGGCGTTGACTCATCGTGTCTTCTTCTGAGGTATTTTCCACGCCAATTTATGAAGTACTTTCCGGTTTCACTGAGAATCTCAATGTCCATAGCAGTGCTGATTTTCAGCATAGTTTTGGGAATAGTCAATTTTCAAGCAAATTTGTCGCAAGAAGAGCTTCAGCGATCGCTATTGACGATAGAGTTTCTCCTGCTTCTTGTGATTGCGTGGTTCCTTCTGGATAAAACCCTGACCCAAAGTACGATTTGCCTCGTTGTTAATCAACAAAAATTACTGCGACAACAGGTTGAGCAGGCAGCCCTGCTGAAGCAAATTACAGAACGTATTCGTGACAGTTTGGATGCTGAACAGATTATGAAAACCACAGCAACCCAAATTGGTAAAACCTTTCGGGTCAACTGTTGCACCATTTACACCTACATCGTCGAACCAGCCCCTTGTTTTTCAATCAAGGCAGAATATTGCGCGCCAGGATGCCCTTCCTTTAGAGAATTTGAGGACTCACTACTCGGCAATCCCTACATTGAGCAAGTTTTGATGCAAGATCAGGTTTTTACCTTTTCGGATGGTCAAGTAGAGCCGACTCGCAGGGTTGAATGGATCTCCTCTGATTCGATGGCGATCGCCCATCCATCTTCATTAATCGTGCGGACATCGTTTCAAGGTAAACCCAATGGCATCATCGGCATTCACCACAACAGCTGTCATCCCTCAGAGGAAACGGCTTGGCATCACCAGTGGACGCCTGAAGAGATCGAATTACTAGAGGCGATCGCTGATCAAGTTGGCATTGCGCTAGAACACGCTCGCTTACTAAAACAAGAAACGCAACAACGGGAGAAGTTAACGGAACAGAATATTGCCCTGGAGCAGGCAAAACATGCCGCCGATACGGCAAATCGAGCAAAAAGCGATTTTTTGGCAATGATGAGCCATGAAATTCGGACTCCCATGAATGCGGTCATGGGTATGGCTGGAATCTTATTAGAAACCTCTCTGACATCGCAGCAACAGGATCTAGTGCAAACCATTCGTCAGAGTAGTGATGCGCTGTTGACCATCATGAACGGCATTTTAGATTTCTCTAAAATCGAGTCGGGCAAATTGGAGCTAGAACAACACCCGTTTAACCTACGAACCTGTATCGAAGAATCTCTGGATTTATTGGCTCCCAAGGCGAACCAAAAAGGATTAGAACTGGCGTATGTCATTGACCCAAATACCCCTGAGATGATCTTGAGTGACAGCACCCGTCTGCGCCAAATTTTGGTCAACCTGATCAGCAACGCAGTTAAATTCACGCAGGTCGGTGAAGTCACGATTTCAGCCAAAGCCCATAAGTTAGCTCGACCAACTGATGCTCCTAATAGCGACGGATTCACTCACAGCATCTGGTTTAGCGTTAAAGACACGGGAAGTGGTATTCCCTCTGATCGGCTCGATCGCCTGTTTCAACCCTTTAGCCAGGTTGATTCCTCTGTCAGTCGAACCTACGGAGGGACTGGCTTGGGCTTGGTCATTTGCCAGCGTTTATGCGAAATGATGGGTGGTCGAATCTGGGTTGACAGCGAACTGAGTAAGGGTACAACTTTTTATTTCTGCATCCTGGTTCGGGCTCTATCTGCGACTCCAGACCTGGCTGTAATCGACTTTTCTCTCACCGGAAAACGGTTATTGTTGTTTGACCACAACGAGATTCGCCGCGAGAATGTACGCTTGCAGGCTCAAAATTGGGGTCTTCAGGTGCAGACAGTTGATTCTGAAACAGCGGTGTTGAGCTGTTTACAAACACACCCCCCCTTTGATGTCGTTATGCTCCCCCAGGGAGCATCAACCGCCGAGGGGCAACCATTGACAACTGCAATCCGGCAGCTTCCTTTGAAGAGTGCCGTTCCCTTGATTCTGATGACCTCTGGCTACTTATCGAGATTGGAGGCAACTGAGCAAACCCCGTTGTTGACTTTCTATCTGCATCAACCTGTCAAACAATCCCAGTTTTACAATGCACTGATGGAAATCTTTGCAGATCAACTGCCACACTTGCCAACGGTGCCTGCCTTTAATGTTGAGTCACGAATAGCTGAACAGCTTCCTCTCCGAATCCTATTGGTGGAGGATAATGTGGTCAATCAAAAGATCGCACTCTTACTGTTGGAGCGGTTGGGATATCGGGCTGATGTGGCTGGAAATGGGATAGAAGCATTGGAGGCATTGCAACGGCAGATGTATGACGTTGTTTTGATGGATATCCAAATGCCAGAAATGGATGGACTGAGTGCAACTCGCCTGATCTGTGAAATGTGGGAACCGGGCTCGCGCCCGTACATTATTGCGATGACGGCAAACGCTATGCAGGGCGATCGCGAGGAGTGTTTTCATGCCGGAATGAGTGATTACATCAGCAAACCTATTCGGCCTGAGCGGTTAATAGCGGCTCTAGAACAATGTCGCCCAAACCCCCATCGCATTGCTGCTTGTTACCAGTGTGAATTTTTGGTTGGAGCAAATGGCTCAGTGACAGGTTATTCCCCTACAGAATCAAAAGTAGTGTCTGGGGATGTCTCAGCTGAAAATTTGGCTGCTTTGAGCACCTTAAATCGGCATGTTTTAGAGGAAACAGCCTACCAAATTGCTGGTGAAGCGGCTTCTAGTTTTATGGTGGAGATGATTGAGTGCTATCTGGACGATGCGCCCAAGCTGATTGGTTCCCTCAAAACGGCGTTTGCCGAGAGGAACGCAACTGGACTTCGGCAGGCTGCTCATACTCTTAAATCCAGCAGTGCAACCTTGGGGGCAGATAGATTAAGCCGATTGTGTCAGATGCTGGAGAAATCGTTGCAAGTCTGGACGTTTGGTGGGGAGAGTTATGTCGGGCAGATTGAGACAGAGTATAAGCAGGTGCAGATGGCTCTGCATCTGGAGGTCTTAAAACTACAACAGGTTTGTTTAGAAGGGGTTTGACCGACGTGGCTTATGGCGGTGATCATGGACGTTATAACCGTAGATACGTTAGATGGGGCGAAGGCGAGTCGGAAAGCTCCCCCCAGAATCAGCACCCTTACCCCATCTGCCGTCTATGCTAATTTTTGCCCCTGTTGCCTATTTGGTTTCAGCAAGCAACTCTCGTATATCGGTGACCTGTCCGGTGACAGCGGCAGCAACCACCATCGCTGGACTCATCAATAGGGTGCGACCTGACGCTGATCCCTGACGACCCTTAAAGTTGCGGTTTGAGGAGGAGGCACTGATCTGCCGTCCTTGCAGCTTATCGGGGTTCATCGCGAGGCACATAGAGCAACCAGGCTCTCGCCACTCAAATCCTGCTGCCAGGAAAATCTGATCAAGCCCTTCTGCCTCGGCTTGCTGTTTAACCCGCTCTGAGCCGGGGACGACAAAGGCTTTGACTCCCTTGGCTACATGCCGACCATTGGCGATTTTGGCAGCCTCGCGCAGGTCAGTAATACGTCCATTGGTACAACTGCCGATAAAGCAGACATCGACCTTGGTGCCCTGGATGGCTTGTCCGGGAGCAAGATCCATGTATTGGTATGCCTCCTGTGCGATCGCGCGATCGCCCTCTGCCAACGCTTCTAGGATGGGTACTGTTTCGTTTACCCCAATTCCCTGTCCCGGTGTGATTCCCCAGGTGACAGTCGGCGGAATATCTGCTGCATCAAAGACCACCACATCGTCATATTCAGCATCGGCATCACTGCGAATGCTCGTCCACCAGGCAACAGCGCGATCCCAATCGTCGGCTTTGGGAGCGAAGTCACGCCCCTTGAGATACTCAAAGGTCACGGCATCGGGGTTGACGTAACCGCAGCGGGCACCACCCTCAATCGACATATTGCAGACCGTCATGCGTTCTTCCATGCTCATCTGCTCAAAGGTTGTGCCTGCAAACTCATAGGCATAACCAACTCCGCCTTTCACTCCCAGCGTGCGGATGATGTGCAACACAACATCTTTGGCGTAAACACCGGGTTTGAGGGTGCCATTGACCTCAATTTTGCGGACTTTCAGTTTTGCCAGAGCCAGAGTTTGAGACGCCAACACGTCCCGAACTTGACTGGTGCCAATACCAAAGGCGATCGCCCCAAACGCACCATGGGTCGAGGTGTGGCTATCTCCACAGGCGATCGTCATGCCAGGTTGGGTCAGACCCTGTTCAGGAGCGATGACATGCACGATTCCCTGACTACCAGAGCCAATGTTGTAAAAGGTAATATGGTTGTCTTTGCAATTCTGCTCCAGGGCTTGCATCATCTCTTCCGCGAGGGGATCAGCAAAGGGGCGTGCCTGGTTTTCAGTGGGCACAATATGATCGACCGTAGCGATGGTGCGTTCTGGAAACATGACGCTTAGCCCTCGCTCCCGCAGCATGGCAAATGCTTGAGGGCTGGTCACTTCGTGGATCAGGTGTAGCCCAATAAAAAGCTGTGTTTGTCCCGATGGAAGGGTGCCAACCGTATGCAAATCCCAAACTTTATCGAACAGTGTGCCTTTACTCATGACTTAAAAATGTCTTTTCAGGGAGTGGATCTCTGATTTTATCTAAAAATGATGAATCGTTTCCTAAAATCATCCTGTTAGGCAGATGACAGCATTAAACTGGTCTAGCTGCACACTAATCTAGCTGCACACTGAAGCATTCATTTACTGAGCGGTGTTGAGGGTTTATGAGTCTGAACCGGGTGTCTGAACGATTGTACTGGTTTCGATATGCCTTACAATTGCGGGGCTCTGTGATCCCTGCAATCTTACCCCGGACAATTGTCTGCGGTGGGTTTGGTGCCTTAATCTCTATTCTCTATTACGCTGGGGTGCCCGTTTCAATGCCTGTGTTGGCGAGTTTAATCCCCAACATTGTCTTGGGGTTAATGCTTGTTTTTCGCACTAACACTGCCTATGAACGGTTTTGGGAGGGGCGACGGTTGTGGGGTAATTTGAACAATGCCATTCGTAATTTGGCGCGTCAGATTTGGGTCGTTATTCTTGAAAAGAAACCCCGCGATCGCCAGGAAAAAGCTGCTGCTCTGCGCTTACTGGTGGCATTTGCCGTTGCTCTGAAATTGCATTTGCGGCAAGAACCGATTAGTGACGAATTGAAAGCATTGTTATCTCCATCCCGTTTTTTCACGTTGAAGGAGATGTTGAACCCACCACTTGAGATTGCCTTTTGGGTTGGGGATTATTTGCAATTACAATATCGGCGCGATCGCCTCAACATTTACCAACTCAATGCAATGCAGGAATTGTTAAATCAAATGGTTGATGTTTTAGGAGGGTGTGAACGTATCCTTAAAACTCCAATTCCTCTCGCCTATGCCATTCATCTAAAGCAACTATTACTGATTTATTGTTTGACGTTGCCGTTTCAGTTTGTTGATGACTTGAGTGTGTGGACTGGACCGATTGTTGCGTTGGTTAGTTTCACCCTGTTTGGCATCGAAGAAATTGGCATTGAAATCGAGAATCCCTTTGGTCGTGATCCTAACGATTTACCGTTAGATGCGATTTGTGCCACGATGCTTCACAACATTGAAGATTTAATGACTCTCACGCCCAGCACGGCTGTTGCATCTGAAGAAATCGAAGAGATAGAGAGGCATCGAGAATTGCTATCTCGTTCTGAAGAGAGTTCTGAAATTCCATAACATTTGCTACACAATCGATTGTTCTTAAGAAGCTTTACCATAGTTAATATTCGATGGAAAACAAGTTCTAGAAAATTTGGAAAATGTTTAGTTTTTGACAGGATTTGAAAGTAATTAAAGTTTCTTGAAGTGGCAATTGAGAATCTTTTTTAGTAAGGGAAAGCGTCGGTTGACTCTCCTGTTAAATCTAGATACAGTAACTCTAACTAGACCTACATCATTCATTAAGTGCGTCCGAGGAAATTGTTATGGCTGAGAGTGGAGTTGTACTACATCCGTTTAATCAAATCAGGGAAAATCCAATCGCGTTGGATTTGAATGTTACTCCGGCTATCTGTGAGGGATTAAATATTACGTTGGCAAGTTTTCAAGCTCTATATTTGCAATATCAAAAACATCATTTTGTAGTTGAAGGAGCTGAATTTTATCAACTACATCAGTTTTTTGAAGACGGCTATGAAGAGGTTCAGGGTCATGTTCATGAGTTGGGTGAACGCCTGAATGGGTTAGGTGGAGTGCCTGCTGCAAGCTTCAGCAAACTGGCGGAATTGTGCTGTTTTACACCAGAGTCAGATGGCGTCTATTCCTGTCGCGATATGGTGATCCACGATTTAGCCGCAGAGCAAGAAATCATCAAAACCATTCGTCGTCAGGCGGGTCAGGCAGAAAGTCTGGGCGATCGCGCTACTCGATATCTCTACGAAAAGATTTTGCTAGAAACTGAGGATCGGGCATTCCACCTCGATCACTTCCTGGCGCACGACAGCCTTACTCCGGCGTTTCGTCTTAACAACGGTAACTAACCAACGCAAATTCAATAGGGGCTTACACAACACCCCTATTGAGGCGTTGAAGTTGAGGCGTTGAAGGGTGATCCCGTGCTTCCCCTGATCGGGGAATCGTAAATTTATCTATCATGGTTGCTAGAGTTAAAATTCTTCATTTCTAGCTGCCTTGAACCATTCCTTTGCCTATCTTCTTGTCTCACACGGCAGTCGTGATCCGCGCCATCAGCTCGCGATGGAGGCGATCGCCACATTGGTTGCTGCCCGGTTAAGTCAGCCTGAATTATCCGTCAATGGGATGCACAACGGGACGCACTTGAGTGAGGGCGATCGCGCTCTGGGCCGATCTGAAGGGCAATTTCAGGGGCAATTCCATCAGAGTGAAGCGGGAATACTTCCAGCAGGGGAATCTGCCTTTGCTCCGCCATTTTCTGAAGAGAGAATCGCCTCTGTGCCTCTTGTGGCAACCGCCGCTCTAGAGCTTCAGCCATTGCCCCTCCATGCGCAGATTCAGCAGTTTGCCGAGCGAGCGATCGCCCAGGGTTACCGTTCGGTCAAGATTTTGCCGTTGTTTTTGTTGGCAGGTGTGCATGTTGCAGAGGACATTCCGGCGGAAGTGGCGATCGCCCAACGCCAATTGGGTCAACGGATTGAGCTAAAGCAATGCACTTATGTTGGGTTCTATTCCCAGATCCAACACCTAATTGTTAACGCCTTCGAGGTGCCCGATCAAATCCCAGTTAATGCTACTAAAATCCTCGTGGCACATGGTAGTCGGCGATCGCAGGGTAACGATACGGTTGAGGCGATCGCCCAAGACATCGGCGCAGTGACGGCATATTGGTCACTGGCTCCCAGTCTGGAGGATCGAGTTCTGGCACTGTCAAACATGGGCTATCGTGATATCGCTGTCCTGCCCTATTTTCTATTTGCTGGGGGCATTACCGATGCGATCGCCCAAAAGGTTGAACAGTTATCTGACCAGTTCCCTAAAATTCACTTTTACCTGGCTCAGCCGTTAGGTGCTCGTCCCGCCTTTGCTGACCAGATTGCAGCGTTGTTGCAGTCTGATGATGCTAGCCTGCGTTTACATTGCGAGGCAATTCCACACGGAAGGTAGATCCCACGCCAACTTCGCTTTCCAGGGCTATGCTACCGTGCATCAGCTTGACCAGAGCTTGGGTAATTGGTAACCCCAAACCTGTGCCATTGTGCTGGCGGGTCAAGGTCTGGTTGACCTGCCAAAACTCCTGGAAGATGAGCTTTTGATGTTTTGGATCGATGCCAATCCCGGTATCGTGTACAGCGATCGCCACCCGTCCTTCGGGTAACTCAAAGACTTCAACAAAAACTCCACCAATATTGGTAAATTTGATGGCGTTAGACATCAGATTGATTAAAACTTGATGCAAACGAGTGCGATCGTTGACCACAGGAATACTGGCATTTGTTGGCAAACTGACCTGGAGAGATAGTTCTTTTTGCTTTGCCAGACTTTGCAACTCATGCATCGTACTTTTAACCAACTCCACCAGATCAAAAGAACTGGGGCACAATTCAAGGTGATTGACCTTGAGCCGGGAGATGTCAAGCATCTCTTCAATCAGGGTCAGCAGGTGACGACCATTACTGACAATCCTCTCGACCATGTGGACGACCTGGGGATCGGCACCCTGATGAAATTGTCGAAATAACAATTGCGAAAACCCCAATATGGCGTTCATGGGTGTCCGCAACTCATGCGACAACATCGCAATAAACTGATTTTTGAGGCGATCGGCTTCTAGCAGTTGCAAATTTTGGAGTTGCATCTGGCGCAACTGTTCATCGGCTTGCTTACGAGCCGTGATGTCTCGCAATAACCAACGTAGGGCGATCGCGTGTCCTCGCTCATCTCGGACTGTTTCGATTGTTAAGGCTGCATCAAACAGTCCCTGATCCTGCGATAACAATTTAATCTCCCACTCTTGCACTCGATTAATGCTGGGAAGTTGATTGAGCAGCATACAAAAGCTGCGCTGATCCTCTTCAGGGACAACAGAGACTAAATTTTTGCCGATCAAATCTTGTTTGCAAATGTTGAGCACTGAAGCTGCAACTCGATTAGCCTCACAGATCGTGCCGTAAATATCAGTGACTAAATAGCCATCAGGTGCAAACTCAAACAGCTCCTGATAGCGATGTTGCTCAGCTTCAGCTAATTGTTGAGCAATTAGTAATTGCTCGTTCTGTTGTCGTAGCTCTTCCTCAGCCGTTTGCAACTCTTCTAATGCAGTTTGCAACTCATGCAAACAGGAAATCACCAAGTCAGGTTGCCGCCAGGGAGTCTTTCCAGCAGTGTGATGTAACTGTTCCATCCGATGTTGCACATTTTCTATACGGTATAGAAAAGTCCTACCCTGTCCATGTCTAGTCATTTTTTCAAAAAAACTAAATTAAATCTTTGTTCAGATCAAATAAAAGGGTTTAGTAAAAAGCTGTCAGAATTAATGCAGGCTAATTCCAACATCCTTTTAAGAATGACTTTCAGGGTTGCTAAAGTGCATCCTCTTTAGGATTGAGTCTGTTGAAGATAAGTTTGGCAGAGATAATGAGTTAGTTTTAAGTGTTAGAAAAGAGAAACATAATGAAAAGAAAAGTGAAACAAATTATATGACAGTAATAGATAAGTAAATGGGATAACTTAACGTGAATTGAGATAAGGGTTTTGGCGGTTGAAACCGTAGCTGTAGTAAAGTGCCGAGTGCTAAGAACTAAGTACTAAGACTGAAAGGCAGGTCATACATCACGTTCAGATTTGAGAGATGTCTTAACTAACCTTTCAGTTGCTCCTGGAAGGAGATATCGAGAGGAACGTAGACCCGCGTTATAGTCCTTCCTTAAGGTAGATGTGCCCTTTCCCATCCACCGTCAATTTTTCCTGTTGTTGTAGTTCGCCCATTAAGCGAGTGATTGTAGCTCTGGTGCTTCCACAGGCATTTGCCAGGTCTTCGTGGGTTAGACGAACACTCAGGCGTGTTCCTTCAGGTGTAGGCTCACTCATTTCTTTTTTGAGTAGCTCTAATAGGCGGTACAACCGATCTTTAATATGACGCTCTCCAGCGATCGCTAATAACGCTTCTGTTTGCCGCAACCGTCGGGCATTGATTACAAAAAAGAGTTGGGCTAATTGAGGAGAATTGGCAATTTCTTCGAGCGAGATAGCGACGAGTTGAACATCTGAGAGGGCGATCGCCTGATATAGCGATAGCGAGGTCAGATAAGCTCCAAAAACCATTCCTGGACCTACCAACCCAGTGACAATATCTGAGTTGGCATCAATTGGAGTCGTTAGCTTGACTAATCCCTGAACAACGAGCCAGATCTTCTCAGGCTCTAAAGCAATCAGTTCTCGGCGATTGTAGGTATGGACAAAGCGATTTTTTTGGATGGTCTGGATATAATCTGTGTTGGACTGATGTTTGTTGTGGTTGTAGTTGTTAATGGAAATTAATTGCTTACGATTAGTGATATCCCGAATTAACCAGCGTAATGTTTTGCGATCGCCTCTGGATGCAGCAATTCCTACGACACATTCCACATCTACAGGTTTGCGATCGCGTGGATAAATTGAGAGTTCCCATGTTTGTGGAGAACTGTTGTTAAGTTGCAGAAGACGCGATCGCAAGTGAGCGTGATAATGCTCATCAACAAATAAACTAAACGGTTTACCCGCCAAAAATCGAGTAGATACACCCAAAAGACTTGCTGTTGCTTGATTGGCTTCTAAAATATTGCCATCGACATCTGTAATTAAGTAAGCTTCTGGAGCAGATTCAAATAGGTCTTGATATTGCTGTCTTTCTCGCTCTGCTGTTGCTAAAGCTTGACCTAAAGCCTCATTCTGCTCACGCAATGCTTCTAAAGTCACTTCCAATTCTTCAGAAGCCACTCCCAGTTCTTTCAAAGAAAAAGGGACTAAATCCAAAGACATGTCAGAGTCAGCACGAGTCATCAATGTGAAGATGCGATCGCGCATGGCAGTGATCTGTCGGGAAAAGTACTCGATATCCATTATTATTATTATTGAAGTAATTTGACTTTGAGTTCCTAATTAAAGGCTTTTCTGGAGCTTTCGCCTTTAAATTGTAGTAACCATATTCTGAGACAGAACTCCCCCTCGTAATAATTCTGTCTAGCGATTAATCCGAGCAAGTAGTTTATATTGAACCTGTGTTGATCAACACATTTTGTCTTCACAGATCAATTGTGAATTGTTGCTCAGGCTATTTCTCCTTAATTTGTGCTGCACCTCAACATGGAGCTAAAGGCATTTCGCGAAATCTTCTCAAGTCAGTCCTTACGGGCGATCAGATAATAACGCCACGGCGCAGGATATCCCTCAATTGTCTGGGAGCGATCGCCAGGGTCAAGAAACTCTTGCAGACTATCAATATTTGCCCAGGCTGTGCGGCGTTGTTCCTCGATAGAAAGGGGAGCCGCAAAGAAGGAATGCACCTGCGAGAAACCTGCACGAGCCATCCAGGTTTCCAGACAGGATTGAGTTGGCAAAAACCAAATGCCCCTTGCCTGAGCATAGCGTTTGCGGGGAGTCAGTGCTACAGGCATATCTCCAGGAATGCCCTGGCAATCGATAATTAATTCGCCTTTGGGAGCCAGAGCTTCTCGCAGTTTCACTAACAAGCCGATGGGGTCTGTGTGATGATACAAAATTCCTAAACAAAAAATTGTGTCAAAAAAATTGGGATAAAAGTGGATGTGCTCAACACCCAACAACTCAAAGGATAACTGGCTTTGTTGAGCAATGTTTTGTAGCAATTGGAAGTTCCAAAAATGTTTCGCAACAGGCTCAAAACCAATGACACAAGCGGGTTTATGATCTGCCATGCGAAACATGAAATATCCGTTGTGACATCCAATATCGGCTACTTTGCGATCGCCCAACGGTTGAATGTGGGGTAAGATGCGTGCCCATTTCCAATCCGATCGCCACTCCGCGTCGATTGCCACTCCAAACAATTCAAAAGGTCCTTTTTTCCAGGGACAAAAGGTTTGTAGTGCGCGGTAGAACTGCTGCTGTTGTTCGGCGGATAGCTCGTCTGCGCGACCGATTTTGACCGTATCTCCAGCAAAATCAAACCACTGACTGTGCAGGTCACGAACAGATTCCACTGCCCCAAGGTAAGGTTGCATAGAAGGGGTAAACAGACTGGCTAGCCGTTCTTGACGTACCGTGGCGATCGCCTCTCGATTTAGCTCGTTGCCATATTGGTCGAGGTAATCGGGGGCTGTATAAACAATTGCCTCAGAGGAAAAACTGCTTTGCATCGCGTCGTGCAACATAACCAATCGTTAGCCAAAAACACGGATGTGTTACCCCTGTAGAGTAGCTTGATTCCGCAGGAATTGGAATTCGGCATGGAGTTAGTGCCTGTCCGAAAACCAGTTCTTGTTCCCAACTTCTAGCTGAGAATGCCCTACAAGTGCTTCTACCACTGATGGTCAGGGGGCAGAGCTTTGGAACGAGATATTCAGTCAATCAGGGTTAATAGTTATTGGTTAATGGTCAATGGTCAATGGTCAATAGTTATTGGTTAATGGTTAATAGTCAATGGTCAATAGTTATTGGTTAATGGTCAATAGTTATTGGTTAATGGTCAATGGTTAATAGTCAATGGTCAATAGTTGTCGGTTAATAGGCCATTGGTCAATAGTTATTGTTTACCTGAAAGCGCAATGTTTACTTTTCAGACATTTTCTTCTCAATGATTTGGAATTGTTCTAGCAACGATTGAACAATAACCTCGCTTCAAATTAATCATCACCATTGATTCATGACCCCATTCCGTTTTGATAGTAACGATTGATAGATAGCTCTATGCCATCGCGATCGCAGGTAGACAATAACGAAGGTTTGCTGGTCGTTACAACATTTGGTCAATCACTCTTTGCGATCGCCCCTTCCTGCTAGATGTGTACCCTTAGTAGGTAAGCTGAGCTTCTCAAACCTTTGCTTAATTACGCCAGTTGATAGAAACCTCACTTCATTTTAATAATCATGATTGATAGTTAGCTCTATTCCATTCTGATAGTTACTGTCTATATAGCGATCCTAAATCGTTTGTGAAAGTGCCCGCCCTTTGGGCGGGCACTTTCACAAACAGCTTTTTTCACAAATCAAATAGGATTGCTATAGCAGCAATTGATAGTCATGATTGATAAATGGCTCTATTTGAGTTACTAAGACGTTCCTGAATAGATAGATAAGGGCACTGCGATTGCTGAATGTTGAAGACTGTATATAAAGCTGAAAGCGTTTCAGGGTAAAGATTTCCGTCTATTAACTTGTTCTGATGCAAGGCGAAATTCCTGGTTGAGCCTGAGGCCATCCTGATAATAACGATTGACCTATTGAGTGATTGATCAACAACTAAATGTAATTTCAATAGTAAGTATTGATGGATTTTTGGATTAAACTCTGGTAGTAAGCATTTATAACTAATCGTGATTCATAAATTGGCATTTTAAGCCAAAACTAAAAAGAAAACCTTATTCTTCAAATTAATGAATTTGAGATACAAAGCTAAACAAAATCAAAACTTATATATCTAATTTGAACTTTCATTTTTTAATTGCATTTATGAGCTTAAAAAAACCTTTAAGAGAAGCTAATCTATTTTCAAGTAAGAAATTAAGCATTTGACAAATAGCCAAGACCAACTGGAAAGAAAGCCCTTCTTTTCGGCTACTTCGCAATGTCAAATATTCACTCATGTTAGGAGGAAAATTGCTCATGTCTAAGCTTTCAAGACGTCGGTTTCTCTATACTGCCGGTGCAACTACAGCAGGTACAATTTTGCTCAATGCCTGCACCAACCCACCTAATCCAAATCAACAACAAACAACTACAACCGCTTCCCCGGCAGTTAACGTTGGTGGTGGAGAAGGGCCGGAAGTCACTACGGCTCGACTGGGTTATATCCCGATTTTTGAATCAACTCCCATTATCATTGCGAAGGTCAAAGGCTTTTTTGATAAGTATGGAATGACCGATGTACAGGTTGTGAAACAAGCCTCTTGGGGGGCGTTGCGGGATAACGTGATCATTGGTTCTCAAGGGGGCGGATTGGATGCAGCCCAGTTTCAAATGCCTATGCCCTACTTTTTAAATGAAGGGTTGATTACAGCAGACAAATCCAAACTGCCCATGTATGTGCTGTTGCAAACTTCCACGCAGGGGAATGGAATTGCGATCGCGGGTAAGCACAGCGGCAAGAACATGCACTTGAATTTGAGTCAGGTAAAATCCTATTTCACTCAACTCAAAGGGGGTGGAACTCCGTTCACAGCGGCTTACACCTTCCCCGGTGCGAATCAGGAATTGTGGATTCGCTACTGGTTAGCCGCAGGTGGAATTGACCCTGATGCTGATGTGAAGCTGATTGCTGTTCCACCACCACAAACCGTTGCCAACATGAAGACGGGAACCATGGATGGATTTAGCACAGGTGACCCGTGGCCCTACCGGATTGTGCAAGAAAACATTGGCTTCATGGCAACATTGACTGCTCAAATTTGGCCTGCTCACCCAGAGGAATACTTTGCAGTGCGTGCTGATTGGGCAGATCAATATCCCAAGGCGACGAAAGCCATCATGAAGGCGTTGATGGAGGCACAGCAATGGGTTGATGACCCTGCCAACCGGGATGAAGCCATTCAGATTCTCTCCGGTCGGGAATACTTTAACCTCGCTGCCGATATCCTCACTCCTCCGATGAAGGGGCAATACAACCTGGGTGACGGTCAGCCCGCTATCAATGACATCAACATGGGACCACTCTTCTGGAAAGATCCGAGAGGCAGTGTGTCTTATCCTTACAAGAGCCACGATGCCTGGTTTCTGACAGAAAATATCCGGTGGGGCATGTTACCACTCGATACAGATGTCAAAGGATGGATTGATAAGGTCAACCGGGAAGACCTCTGGCGTGAAGCGGCTAAAGAAATGGGCATCGCCGATGCTGACATTCCTAAAGAAACTACACGCGGCGTTGAAACCTTCTTTGACGGCATTACCTTTGATGCCAATGATCCGACGGCATACCTGAAGAGCCTGCAAATCAAGAAGGTTTCTGTGTAGGCAGTTTGGTGGCGATCGCCCCTTGTAATAAGAGCGATGCTTTGACTTGTGGCGATCGCTATTGAACTTCGCTTATTCATCGCACTCAGCCCTGACATCGTAGTTACACATATGACCCAAATCTTTTGGGCTTGGCGATTGAAATCACAGCTAAAAGAGCAAAACCCGTCGATGTGGGTTACAGAAAACCTTGATGCATTGAGTCCGCGCAGATGGGCTTCGATCAAATAGGTGCGAATTCCATTCGCCTGCCACAGCACGGAATATCAAGGGTTTTGGAAATTTTGTCAGTCAACCAGATATAGCCGTAACCACATTCGATAGGGCGGAGGCGAGTCAGGAAACTCCCCCAATATCAGGGTTTGAACGATTGCCTTTGTCCTATGCTCTCTGACCAAAGCTATCAGAACTTATACCGACTTAAAGAGTTTTTTGGGCAAATCAGCGTTGGGGAGGGGTTTGGTACTGCCAAACCCGTACAAGCATTCGTCGCCTTCACAATTCAAATTGATATTACGCAGTTAGAACCCCTAACTCTTTTAAAGGGTAGCTTCCGGGATTTTCCCCTTCTCAAGTTACGGTGTACACACATCTCTGTTTTTTAATGAGACTTGGTTGCTCCAATGAGTTTCAAAACCAGGCATTGGGAGATTTTCCCCCAACCCCCCATTGGGGGACGCCACTGCCTCCCCTAAACCCCCTAGCAGAAGGTGTTTTGGTTAACCCAAAGGCGCGCTTCGCATCGGTTCCAAGTATGGGTGTTTCTGATTGGGTCAAGACTCTTGATAAAGGCTCAAAGTCCCTCAACGTTAGGGGATTTAGGGTCTGAAAGAACTTGTGTGTACACGGTAGCCTTTTCACAGTCTTAACCACCTCTCACTCACAAGGTTTCCTAACAGCCCAAGGGCAACCCTAAAAAGTTGCCCTTTTTTCTGGCGTTATTTCAATGCCACTAGTGAAACAAAATTATGCAATTTGATTAAAGTATCGATGTGCTCAAAGCCACTGTCGCGTAACATTTGAATCTGTTGCTGTTCCGTTAGGGGGACAAGCACATTCTCTAAAGCTTCTTTTTTACGTTCGATCTCAGTTCGGGCATAGCCGTTACGGGTTTTAAAGGCTTCATAATGCAACGTCACTGTTTCTTGTAATCGTGGATGGGGCGACTTCACCTTTTCACTCAAAAACAGCAGCCCTCCGGGTACTAAACCCTCATAGAGCGATCGCAACAACGTCTGTCGCTGTTTCACGGGCAAAAATTGCAACGTGTAATTAATTACGACGACACTGCTATTGTCAAACGATATATCTTCCGCATTCGCACAAATCAGTTTCACCTGATGTGTATGTTGAATCTCTTTTAACTTCTCATGGGCTTTCTCTAACATCGCCTCAGAGTTGTCGATGCCAACGAGTTGAGCCGGTTGTTTGAGAAAGCGTCCCAACAGTTCTAAAAAAGTACCGGTTGAGCAACCGATATCTACAATTTGAGTGTTGGGCTGGTAGTAGGCGTGTGCCCAATGCACCGCACAGGCAATCACCTCCCGATACAGTGGCACTGAGCGTGACACCATGTTATCGAAGACCCGCGCTACCTCTTCGTTAAAGGTGAAGGGCTTGGGCCACGGTCCTTTTTCAAATAGGTCATCTTTGTCAGGGTTGAGATAGAGCGATGTGGAATAAAGCTCAGCGTCGATTGGGTCGGGCATAAGGGAAAAAAGAAGAGAGAAGAAAGAAAAAAGAAGAGAGAAGAGAGAAAAAAGAAGGATGAAGGATAAAAGATAAAAAGAAAAGTAAGAGGGGTTGTTCCCCATTCCCTCACTTCCCTACTCCTCCACTCCCTACTCCCCACTCCCTCCAATCAACAGTGAACCCGACACAACTTTCTTAATCCACTCGGTGATGATTAATTGCTGTGGTGCGATCGCCTCTACTGTTTCATTGTGGATGTCTCGGAAGACTAAATTTTGGGGCAGAGGGAGTTCTTCTCCTGTAGTCAGCACAATACTTTTGATGTGTGAAACGTGAAACGATTGCGTTGTGTAGAAGACAAGGTACTGACCTTTCTCAGCAGCAACCACTTCGGCTAACCGTTGCGGCGTATTGTAATCATCCAGTTTTGATTTCATCCGGTTGAATAAAGAGGTCGTCCGATTGGCATTAAAAAATGGCGCACGAGTCTCTCGTACCCACTGTTTCCGCAGCACAACGGGATCATCCAAAATTTGCTGACAAATGCGGTCTATATCGATCGCCATATCTCCATCACGTCCCAGATGACGCAGATCTAAACGAACGGTATGTAAACCCGCTGCCTTCAGTGCCTCTAAGCGATCGAGAATGAACTGATCTTTGTCGAGAAACATCAACGTACCGTGAGCCGTTTCCACCGTGGGGAAGGGGCGTTGAGGAGACTCTTCAAACGCGACGGTGGTTTCTAAATAGGGTGCATTCTCTTCTTCTTGAGGATTGGAAATGTGTGCTGACAGGAGCGATCGCGGCGAGTAAAACAACAAAATCTGTCCAACGCCCAACAACTCACAGGCAACAGGCAGGCTTTGACAGTACTCAACCAATTGCTTTTCGGGGAGTTCGATGGATAGGATCAATCGCTCCAGCGAAGTGCCAAACAACTCACACCATCCTTGCAATGCCTCAAGGTTGTGGTTGCCTGTTTCGACGATGAGTTGCAGTGGCATCTCTGGCGCGTGAGTTGTAAGCCAATAAGCGGCTCCTACGTCGCTCACCCGCACTGCGGCGAAACGGCGCAGATCCCACCGTTGCAGGCGATCGCTCACCACCGACAACATCCGCTCGGTCATCACAATGTCCCATACCAGAACGGGACGCAATCCCCGCTGCGTGGCTTCTAGTGCCAGGGATTGCACCTCTGCTTCCCCCAACCTTCCCTGGCGAGCTAACAACGCTGGCTCCAGCAGCACCTCCTGTAACTGGGGGGCATGGGCACACCGCTCAAGATCACGACTGGAGGAGGCAAAGGTGTTGAATTGCATAGAGTCTAAACCGCAACCGATTCAAGGACAGGTTGGGTGTTGGAGGACGACGCATTGGAGGCAAGACGGACAACATTCCATTGCGCGATCGCCCCCCAACGTTCCAGTCCCTCTGGTTTGGCAACACACACTACACTGTCTTGTCGCATCGATTGCAGTGGTTCTCCCGTAATCGAAGTCAACTGCTGTGCTGTCCAGGCGATCGGCTCTCCCACAAACGGCACAATCTCTAAGCGATCGCCCACCGCCAATGGCTCCAACAATCGCACAATCACCGTTTCTGAAGTAACGTCCAGGACTAACCCAATATATTGATGGGTGCCCGTATTAATGCCATGCAACCGCTCAAACACAGAGGAGCGATCGGCAGGGGTTTCCAGCGATCCGGTGGTGTAATCGCGGTGGGGAACGGACTGCAACTCAGCCGCAGCTTCTGCCAGCAAAGCAGCATCCAACGTGCCATTGGCATAGGCATCAATCAGTTGCCGATACACTTTGCAGGTCAGGGCAACATAAAAGGATGATTTCATTCGCCCTTCAATCTTGAGGGAGCAAATTTGGTGAGTAAAAAAGTCGCCAATTTGCGAAATACCCCACAGATCTTTGGACGACATAAACGCCACTAACTCAGTCGGTTGGGCTTGCTCAATGGCATGATCTGTCGGCAAATGATAGGGCAATCGACAGGACTGGATGCATCCCCCCCGATTTGAGTCTCGCCCTGCGGTAAAGTTTGAGATGGTGCAATGCCCCGAATACGCCATACACATAGCACCGTGGGTAAACATCTCCACGTCCATTCCGGTTTGCTGGCGAATCTGACCTGCTTCAGCAATGCTCAACTCTCGCCCCACAATTAACCGCTTCACCCCCAACTTTGCCCACACCTGAGCCGCATAAACGTTGAGGCAGGAGGCTTGTGTTGAGAGATGAATCGAGAGATTCGAGCTAGCTTGAATTCTGCGAATCACCCCAAGATCAGACACGATGACTGCATCTACCCCGATCGCTTCAAGAAACTGGCAATACTCCGCAAAGCCCTCAAAGTCAGCATCATGAAGAAAGGCATTGAGAGTGACATAAATTTTGGCGTTGTGCTGATGGGCAAATTGGATGCCCTGCACCAGATCATCCTCTGTGAAGTTATCGGCTCGTGCCCGTAACCCATACTTTTGCCCACCCAAATACACTGCGTCCGCTCCGTAGGCGATCGCAACGTACAATCTTTCCAAGTTTTTAGCAGGAGCGAGCAACTCCGGTTTCCACATCATCACAATAAACGCAGCCCCATTGAGTCACTCCATTCTACCGCACTAGAAAATCGACGCGCCGAGAAACTAGCGCAGTGAGATATTGAGGATGCGTGGATTTCCCAATTTCAATTGATGGCTAGAAGCTCTACGACGCTAAAGATGTATCCTTTTTGCGGCGAGTCTTGCGGCCATTGGATGGACTAACTTTGACCTGATTCTCAGATTGATTTTTAGCGGCAGCTTGAGTACGAGACGATGAACGAGGACGTCTTCCCCGCTTAGCCGGAGCTTCTGGCTCAGTGGATGTTGGTGCAGTCGGAGCATCTGCCGCCGCAGATTCATCAGCAGAGCCTTTATCTTCTGCTTCTGGTGTTGCTCCATTGGCAGTATTTGATTGAGCGTCTGCCTGGTCTGATTTTGGCTTACGACCTCTCGGTTTACGAGTCGCTTTTGCAGGAGCCGCAGCACTACTTTCTCGCTTACTGCGAGTGAGGTAATTCTTCAAGGAAGAAACACTAATTTCAATGCCCTGACCCCGAAGCAACTCAACCAGCTCTTCATAGCTGTAGCCTTTGCTAATGGCTGCTGAAATCACATCGTTCATCTGATCAATCGCTTCCCGCAAGGACCAACCTTGCTTTGGTTTTTCGGGAAGACTTTGGAGTGTTTGTGTGGCTTGATCGATTGATGTTTTAGAAACGGTAACTGATGAGCGTTTTTTTGATGTAGTCATTGTTAAGACACAGTATATGTGGGGTGGATGGTGGCTTTGGAGTCTGTATGGCTGAATGCGGGGCGATCGCTTATGATATCGCTCACGATGTGTAGTGCAAATGAAAGCACTTTAGCAGATCAACGCATGAATTTAGTGTATTTCATGAAATAGATAAATCAATAACATTGAGTAAGAATCTATCTTTAGATCAGGTACAAAATTTTTTATCTCGATAAAGATTTTCAGAACTTTTGAAAGTTTGTGTGATTGACTTCAGCGATCATTTATTCCTGCATCTTTCAGTTCTGTCTTTACAAACTGCAAACTCTAGATGAACATCTTTCTGAAATATTCTAGAGCAATCCTAAATCAATTTATGAGCGATGCATTCAGAAATGTATTTAACAGTGATACTTTTCATACTGCGTTCATCTCAGATCTTAGGGTTGTGGATTTAATCAATCCGAAAACCGTATGGACAGGTTTAGCAG
The DNA here is from genome assembly GCF_014697545.1 of Oscillatoria sp. FACHB-1407. Classification (GTDB taxonomy): domain Bacteria; phylum Cyanobacteriota; class Cyanobacteriia; order Elainellales; family Elainellaceae; genus FACHB-1407. The sequence goes on from NZ_JACJSA010000004.1 coordinate 361,412, forward strand.
ACCAACGATTAAATGCGGCAATTGCCAAGACCGTTAAGGAGATTTCCAGGAAACAAAATACCTGTAAGAGCGTTTCGCGAAACGCCCCTGCCGAAAACCGATTGGTAGATTCTGGCTCAGGAGATTTCTGAGCCAGAGAATGGGGGGTTGTAGTCCTGGTCGGGGATTTCGCATCACCAGAAAGTTAAAACTACGGAGTCCCGCCTGACTCGGTTAAAACTACTTCATGGAAAATTACGGAGTCTTTCCCATCTGTACAGGTAGTCCAAACTAGGGTAATACCGCTGCCTCGCATCTCCTCCTGTATTACATCCGTACTTCTTCGGAGGTTCACTAAAGCGGAGCAGAATTCTTGCGTTGAACTGCTGAGGATTCGATCGCTCATGAGGCGCACCATAGGGACATAAGTCAGACCACATTCAATCCCGGAAAACGCAATGAGAACCCCAATACTAGAACCGAAGACCTTTAGAGGATGGGAAATTAACCTCTATTTGGAGAAAGGAGGTTTTTCATTCCAGGTCAAACCCCCCGTTCCTTTTCTGTTTGATATGTTTGACGACGGCTGTATTTATTCCACCTCTGCACAAGCTTATGCCGCTGCAAAGCGGTTTATTAAAGTGGAAATGGTTTCAATTGCAGTGGAGCGATGGTTGTCTGAGGTTTATGAGACGGACACGATTTCCCAAGCAGAATACGAATCGCTCTATTACTCGTTGAGAAATTTTCAAGGATAGATCAGAAGCAAGGGATACGGGGCATACCTGTTGGGGTGACGGCTGATTAACCCAAGGCGACTGCTCTAAGTACTGCTATTCACAGATAGGATTCGGAAATAAAACAAGGGGATGTGGGGGCTGCGCCCCAGCCAGGGGTGGAACCCCTGCACCCCAAATTCCCAACCCTATTTACGACGAGTTGTACTAAGAATTGGAGTTTTAGTCAGGGTTTAAGTTCTTGTGTTGAATTCTAGCGATTCATCTAGGCTTAGGGTATTGTCAGGATGAATTGCTAGGAGTGACGCAATGATTGACCTCTATTACTGGGCAACCCCAAACGGGCACAAAATCACTATCTTTTTAGAAGAAGCGGCACTTGAATATCGCATCGTGCCTGTCAACATTGGAGCAGGCGACCAATTCAAACCCGATTTTCTGAAAATTGCTCCTAATAATCGAATGCCTGCGATCGTCGATCATGCCCCAGCCGACTCAGGAGAGCCGATTTCAGTATTTGAATCAGGTGCAATTTTACTTTATCTCGCGGAAAAAACGGGTCAGTTTTTGCCTGCTAATGTGCGTGGACGCAAAACCGTAACCGAATGGCTGTTTTGGCAGATGGGCGGATTAGGGCCGATGGCAGGGCAAAATCATCACTTTGTGCAATACGCTCCAGAAAAAATTCCCTACGCAATCGATCGCTATGTACGCGAAACAAACCGATTATATGGAGTGCTCGATCGCCAACTTCAAGGTCGAGCGTACATAGCAGGGGACTATTCCATCGCCGATATGGCTTGTTATCCCTGGATTGTGCCCTACGAGCGACAACAGCAAAACTTAGCAGATTTTCCCAATCTCCAGCGATGGTTTGAGCAAATGCAGGCTCGACCGGCTGTCGTTCGTGCCTACGAAAAAGGGGAGACGTTTAAAAGTGCCTCCACGATGACCGAGGAGAGCAAGAAGATTCTGTTTGGGCAAACAGCCGCAACATTGCCAACCCCTTAAGCTGTATACATTATTTATATAAAGACGTTCAGTGACCTCTAAACGCACTCCGCCCCAGGTTGCCATTCTGGCTCTAATTGGTCTGGCAATGATTTGGGGCTACAACTGGGTTGTCATGAAAATTGCTGTCCGTGATGCGGCTCCCTTTGATTTCGCAGCAATTCGAGCCTTTTTTGGATCGTTGAGCCTGTTTCTCCTCATGGTCTGGTTGCGGAAACCCCTCAAACCTGTAGCGATCGCTGAAACGGTTGTATGTGGCGTGTTACAAACAACCGGGGTAGTGGGGTTAATTGCCTGGGCATTGGTGAGTGGTGGCGCAGGTAAAACCGCTGTTTTGAATTACACCATGCCGTTTTGGGCACTGATCCTGGCGTGGATTTTTCTCAAGGAACGGCTGCGTGGCTTGCAGTGGTTGAGTGTGGGGCTATCGCTGGTGGGCTTGGTGTTGGTGCTGCTGCCGTTGAGTTTAACGGGCGGTTTGTTAAGCGAAGCGTTGGCCGTTTCCGCTGGGATCAGTTGGGCAATGAGTGCGATCATTCTCAAAAAGATCAATCACCGCCCTGCTTTTGATGTGTTGTCGTTCACAACCTGGCAGATGTTGTTTGGCAGCATTCCCCTGATTCTGGTGGCGATCGCCATTCCGGCTCCCCCGATTCACTGGACACCCTCGTTTATTGCGGCTCTGTTATACAACATTCTTCCCGGAGGGGCGATCGCCTGGTTGCTCTGGTTTTACGCTCTCAATGAGTTACCCACCGGGGTTGCCAGTTTGGGTACTCTGGCGATCCCTGTGGTGGGGGTATTTGCCGCCTGGATACAACTGAGTGAAGTGCCCAGTCTGACAGAGTGGCTTGGCATTGCACTGATTCTAATTGCACTGATTCTGAACTCTATGGCAGCAAAGAATCCCCATTCAGCAACACACTGATTAGGATAGGTAAGGTTACACTAGTGGCAGAGGGATATTCTACGGTTTCAAACCTTCAGGATTTGCCCCAAAGACCTGATGGTACGTATCAAATTCAACTTCCATAACAGCGATAGAGGGAATTAGGGTGGGGTGCAGGGTGAAATCCCTGGTTGGGACTCAGTTCCCGCACCGCACTGGTTTTAGCCGTCTCGACGGTTAGCAGCATATAAACTCACATTTGGTTACGGCACGGAAAGGACATCTTAAGTTATGAAGCAACCTACTAACGAGGGATCGATGGATCAAGCGTCAATGACAACGTCAGCGCGATCGCCTAAAACCAGCTCTGTCGCAATGGGAGCTGTAACCGCCCTCTGGATGATGTTGCAAACGGTTTTGGCGAGTCCAGCTCTGGCACAAAATAGCTCTCCTGCTCGCAACAACACGCTCACCTACACTGAACTGTTAGAGAGAATTGAGTCGGGTCAGGTGAGCAAAATTGAGATCGATCCTGTACGCAGTGTGGCTGAGGTCTATCTGGAAGATCAGCCCCGCAACACGCAACCCAAAGAAGTGACCCTGTTTACGGGCGATCGCAACCCCGAATTGGTCGAAGCGGCGCGTCAAAACAATGTGGACTTGGGAGTGCGTCCCTCCGCCAGCAGTGGGGCGATCGCCTGGTTTGTCACCCATGCCTTGTTAGCGTTTCTTATCATTGTTGGGTTGCTGATGATTTTGCGGCGATCGAGCAACGCCTCTGGGCAAGCCATGAACTTCGGCAAATCGAAGGCGCGGTTCCAGATGGAAGCCAAAACGGGTGTGATGTTTGATGATGTGGCTGGGATCGAAGAAGCCAAGGAAGAACTGCAAGAGGTTGTTACCTTCTTGAAAAAACCTGAGAAATTCACGGCGATCGGTGCCAAGATCCCCAAAGGGGTGTTGCTGGTAGGCCCTCCTGGAACTGGAAAAACCCTGCTGGCAAAGGCGATCGCGGGTGAGGCGGGGGTTCCCTTCTTTAGCATCTCTGGCTCTGAATTCGTTGAGATGTTTGTCGGGGTGGGTGCTTCTCGTGTTCGCGACCTGTTCAAAAAAGCGAAAGAGAATGCCCCCTGTATTGTCTTTATTGATGAGATTGATGCGGTCGGACGGCAACGGGGCGCGGGTATCGGTGGTGGCAATGATGAACGAGAACAGACGTTGAACCAGTTACTCACCGAGATGGACGGCTTTGAGGGCAACACTGGCATCATTATCATTGCGGCAACAAACCGCCCAGATGTGCTGGATTCAGCCTTGCTGCGTCCGGGTCGCTTTGACCGTCAGGTGATGGTCGATCTGCCCAGCTATAAAGGGCGATTAGGGATTCTACAAGTCCATGCCCGTAACAAAAAGCTGGATCAGGATGTCTCTCTAGAAGCGATCGCCCGTCGGACTCCTGGATTTTCTGGGGCAGAACTCGCCAATATGCTGAATGAAGCGGCAATTTTAACGGCCCGTCGGCGCAAAGACGCTGTGACGATGCTCGAAATTGACGATGCGATCGATCGCGTGACGACGGGCATGACGCTCGCCCCGTTGATGGATAGCAAGAAAAAACGACTGATTGCTTATCACGAGGTGGGTCACGCTCTCCTGATGACACTACTCAAAAATTCTGACCCTCTCAACAAAGTGACGATTATCCCTCGCTCTGGGGGAGTGGGTGGGTTTGCACAGCAAACCTTTAACGAAGAGATGATCGATAGCGGTCTGTATACCCGCTCCTGGTTGCTCGATCGCATTACGATCGCCCTGGGTGGTCGTGCCGCCGAACAGGAAGTGTTTGGTGATGCAGAGATCACAGTCGGTGCAGGCAATGACATTCGTGTTGTTGCAGACATGGCACGCGAAATGGTGACTCGTTATGGCATGTCTGATCTTGGACCTTTTGCTCTGGAGAGCGGCAACAACGAAGTCTTTTTAGGACGTGATTGGATGGCACGCTCTGAATACTCAGAGGAAGTCGCGGTCAAGGTCGATCAACAGGTGCGGGCGATCGCCACCCGTTGTTATGCTGAAGCTCGTCGCATTATCCGCGAACACCGAGGTCTGGTGGATAAACTGGTCGATATCTTGCTGGAGCAGGAAACCATTGAAGGGGAACAGTTCCGCAAGATTGTAGCAGAACATACGCCCCTGCCTGAAAGACAACTGGCAACTCCGGCAGTGTCGTAACCGTTGCTATAACCCGATTTCATCCTTTTGCTGAAGGGGCTTCGTATTGTGAAGCCCCTTCAATCGTTATACAGGTTAGGACGTTGCTTATCTAATACCGATTTAAACGGGTCTTTAGACAAATCAAGGTTTAGGAGGGGGTTGGCACCGCCAACCCTGTACAGGCATTGAGCGTCCACATTGCACCGGAAACTATAATTCGCGTTTCTGAGGAGATTGCTACAGCAACCCATTCAGCAATTGCACCAGAGGATTGGCTTCCTGTTGCTTAATCTGTTTGTAAGTTTCGACCAATTCAGTGGCAAAACGGTTCTCGATCTCGTCTGCTTCGTGTCGAGAATGGCACTGGGTATAAAGGTCTTGAGCTTGTTTTGATTGAAACAGAGTTGTCGCCAGGTCACGCAACAGGTCTTCGTCTACCAGAGGGCAATCATCTTGAAACTCAATTCCCTCTATGAGTTTCGCCTTTGCCTTGTGTCTCACTAAGGCTCGCATTGGATAGGCACTGCCAACTGGGTCTATCATGTTTGCTTTCCTTGCAACAACGCTACATTACTTTCTCAACGTATCGTTCCCCGTTATTGGATACATCTATGAAAGGATGCAGGCCTGCTTGAGAGCCTTCTTTCAAGAGGTAGAAATTGCAGTAGGCAATTTCTCATTCAAAGGAGAAATTTTCCTGCCAAAAACAGCAGATCAAGCGATCGCCACAATGGTTAGAAGTTCACGGCTGACATAACCGTGAGTTCAGCTTTTCCCTGTGGTCTTGTGCCTGCTGTCATGCTCTAGAACGGGTCGGTGAGAATTAAACATAGCGTGCCTTAAAACGGCACTGATAGTGTTGGGATTCAGAAAAACTTAAAAGATCTTTAAGAATTGACTATCTCTGTTTAAACAACTTGTAAAACAGGCACTTCAAAATAACCTGACGGGGCTGTTGCCTGTCGGACATTAACTAGAACTTGAAGCCGATAAAAACCGGGGTCTTCAAACATCAACTCTGGAAAAGTGGCTTTGTGAGTTGGGGCTTCTCCGACAATTTCAGTGACCTCAATGCTGCTGAGAGGTGAGATGCAACCTGTGTAACGATGACGAGCATACACCTGAGCCGTATAGGCAAATGAGGCGTTAGGATTAACATCCTCTAAACCGACCACCTCAAAGGCGACAGTGAGCGTAAACGCCTGACGACTGTGAATCGGGTTTAGGAATGCCTGATTCGTGCGATCGACAATCATCACACTGCCCGTTGTAGGGGGTTGTTTGATTTCGAGTTGGTGAATTCTAACAGCTAAGGGATAGTCAACGGAAACCATCTCAACCTCAGCTTGCGGTAAGGATTGAGTGGGGGTTGAGTTTACGTCAAGTTGGGTCGCTATCCAATTTGATAATGGTTGAGTCTGGATGCCTGACCAAATCTCAGTTTTATGGGAGTCAACCTGTTGAATGACAGTCTGATATTCGGTGTGATTTGCAAGGGTGCGGCTCTGCACTGTGACGTTAAACGATGTCATGGTTTCCCATTCAGGGATGGGCTGTGAGGTGGCAACAGAAGCGATTGCTGCAATGTCTGTTTCTGCAATGTCTGTTTCTGCAATGTCTGTTTCTGCAATGTCTGTTTCTGCAATGTTTGTTTCTGCAATGTTTGTTTCTGCAATTCTCGTTTTTGCAATATTGATTGTTGCAATATCGATGTTATCTGTGGTGCAAAGCGGTTTCTGCTCTGGGGCGATCGCCTCTAGAGTGGGCGGTTCGGTGATTTGCTCCGCCGCATCTGCTTCAGTGTTTGGGATGGGCTGCACGATGGCTTCAGGGGTGGGCTGTTTGGCAGCTTCACTCTCTGGCACTGAGGTCACAGTCTTACGCCGACGAGAAGAAGTTGTCGTTTTCTTTCTGCTGGTTGGTTCCGTCATGGTGGTTGCTCCAACTGTCATATGAGGAAACTGGCAGGTTAGCAACCTACCAGTTAATTTGGTTTACTGTCGTGTTTTAGGGCTAGCCCTCACGGGAGGGCTAGGTATCGTGACTGCTATGTTAGGAGCGTGAATCCTAGCAAACTTGCAGGAATACGCCAGCGATGTAACCGCAACCCAACAGGAATTGACCGCAAGGATGATCCGCAGGACCAACGTTCACTACACCCGCGATCGCATAGAAGCCAGGAGTCATTTTGGCGTACTTGGGAGTACCCTTCCAGGTGATGGTGTAGGTGTACTTGTCCTTCTCGGAAATGATGCTCTCGCTCAGATCCAATTCAACTGCTTTTGCACCCACACCTTCTAAAGCGAAGTGAGCTTCCATTTTGATGCCCAGACAGAGCAACAGGCGAGTTAGCGGAGTGTTGTTAAATTTGATATCTACACTCAGGGTAAAGTTTTCATCTTCCATAACGATGTAGGGGGATTGACCAGGAGCTACATAGTCAGGGAAAGGAGGAATACCTGCTGTACCTGCAACGCGCAAGTTGCTCAATTCATAAAAGACTGGACCCAAAATTGCTCTGGAGTAAGTTTCAGTTGCAGACAGTTGAGCACGGGGCTGAGGTCCGACAACAGGAACAGAAGGAGTGGATGTCATAGATGTAATAGTGTCTGCCATGAAATGTATCCTCGTAGTTGTTACAAAGTGGTGAAGTTAACAAGTTGACTGAGAGCAATGGTTTAACGTTTGGTTTGTTTGCTCTTGTCGTTTCCTTGTCAACTAAAGTAATCATGGCAAATGGATTTACGGCTCACAGTACCCAGTGCGGGTACTCTTTCCAGACAGGCATCTTTTTAGAGTTCTTCATAGTGCCCCATACCTATTTGCTTCACAGATATTTCCTCACGAAAATCCCTTCACGAAAATCTCTGCGAATTTGCATAATAGGCGATGTTTTGGCAGACCTGTATGTATGACAAAAGCCACGTTGTTAAGGCGGGGTGTTAGAGGTTTACCCTGAATGAGGGTCAAGCCTCGCACCGATCGATTGCAATGTTTGAAGTTATGTGGCGATCGCTAAACATCCTGTTGCTCAAATGGCTGATAGAACCCAGAAACGTACGGCAATCACTCCAATATCAATGACCAGTTATAGAAGTGGATCATTAATTTACGGTCTATCCGGAATGGCTTCATTGATTCGTGAGACATTGATGCATTAAGGCGATCGCTACGTTAAATGGGTGCCTCCAACGCTATCAGGGCTAAAGTACTACCGAAATTTTCAGATCAGTTGATGTAGTGGCATAAAGCAAACTACCGTACAAACCTGCGTGGATTTCTATAGAAGCATCCTGACCACAGAACTTAAATGCGAACTGATCAAACAAGCTAAAAATACTAGAAACGAGAGCATTTAGCCTCCTGTGTAAGGATTTAGTAGTTCATTCGAGCCCCCAAAATGAACAAACTCATTAACACATCAAAACAAACTCCATCAATTTCACAATCAAGTGTGTCGTTGTCCGTGCTGCAAGCTGAGGTTCAACTTGCAACGCAAACCCAAAATGCGGTCTTATTTCAAAGTAATAAGTCAACTGGGTTGTTGTTGAGTGTCTTAGAAAGCCTCATGGATGGCGTGTTACTGCTGACCGATAAAGGCAAATTGGTAAATGCCAATAACTACGCTTTGCAGATTTGTCATCAGTTTATGCAAGACCGTTCCAGCACAACCCAAGTCCCCCAGCAGATCTGGCGGATCTGTGAGGCGTTGATTGATAGCCGGGATCACTATCCCGACCGAATCGTCACGATTGAAGATGAGATTGATATCGGCAAGACCAGCGTTATTCGGATTCGTGCGCGTTGGGTCGAGATAGAGGATGCCAATCGTCCTTATCTGTTGGTGATGCTAGAAGACCGCAGTCAATCTCTCAAGGATGCTGTCATCGCTGAAGCTCGCAAATATAACTTGACACCGCGAGAAGCAGAGGTGTGGCTGTTACGCCGAGCCAACTGCACCTACAAAGCGATCGCTGCCGAGTTGCACATTGCAATCGACACGGTTAAAAAGCACGTCAAAAGCATCAACGCCAAACGGGATGCTTTTCTCTGGGCAAACGAGTAACTGGTGGTTCTGGAGAGTGACACCGGAGTAGGCAACTAAACACCCTGGTCAAGGGTTTGTTAGATTTTGACGGCAGGAGGGGCGATCGCCCCTCTTTTTTTGGGCGTTGCTTGCCGCTGCCCCATCAATCTGGCTACAGCAATACAAGCGTTTTGCGAAACGCCCCTCCAAAATTCCTGGATTGGAGCAGCACCCCCTTTTTGAACGGCTTTCGTAATTTTGCTGTTGCGAATTTCAGTAGATTCGCTTAGGCTCATAGCCATGTCCTTTAAATCGCTCCACCAACTCTTCAGTTCCTTTGACAACCAGGACGCATGGCAAGCCCAACAACAGTTTCAGAAATTGTTGGGGTGCTGGTTCCAGGTTGTGGGTCCGGTTGTGGCAGCCCATACCCGCCCGATCAAGATTCAGCGGCAGGTGTTGCAGGTTGCTACATCGAGTCCTGCATGGGCGCAAAATCTCGTGTTTGAACGACACCGTATTCTAGAAAAGTTGAACGCTCAGCTTGGCAGCCAGTTGACGGATATTCGATTTTCGACGGCTCAGTGGTATTCGGATGCCCCCAAACAGGATAAACCTGACAGTGCCACTGTCACCTGGCAAGAACACCCCAGTCGGATTGAGACAGACTTGAACACTCTGAAACCGGGTCTGTCCGAAACCAGCAGCGACCCAGTTGAAGTGTTTCAACACTGGTCTGAAAGGATGCGATCGCGCCTACAACATTTGCCCTTGTGCCCTCAGTGTCAGTGCCCCACCCCAACTGGAGAGCTAAAGCGGTGGTCTGTTTGTGCGCTATGCGCCACTAAGCAATGGCAGCCAAAGGATTCTTGATTTACGTTAGTCAGGGTAATAGTCTAAGCCGAAAAAGTTGTAGAGCATAGCCTAAATACCTGAAATTGACATTAGAAGGGTCCGTAATTTCCCTGAGAAATAAAAAGTTGAGAAGAGGGCGATCGCTTTCGGTTCTTCTTGATCCCCAGATTGTTTTAACCGAAAGCAGTACATCCACTCAAAAGATATAGGAATCGTGATTGCTGTTTTTAATATGTCTGTTTCTTAAGGGAAATATAAAAACAATTTGAAACTTATTTTATTTTCGGGATCGCCAAACCTCCTATCAATTAAGAGGTTTAGTCGTTTTTGACAGATTTATTGGCAAAAAAGCAAAGATGAGAATGGTTATAAAGATATTTGATAAAAAAGCTCACCATGAACACTTCTAACCTCGGCGTTTCAGTTTGTCGCCACTGCCAGTATTATCGGGCAGAGGGACGACGTGGAGGGTATTGTCAGCAACTCTGTGCGGGGGTTCAGGGTACGTGGAAGGCTTGCTCACTGGCGATCCCACCCTTTGCTCCCACCTGGGAAGCCATACCGGGGATCATCGCCTGGCGCAATCAAATGCAACACTCTGCTGAGCATCAACTCGACCTGTTAAGTAAAGATGTTGAGCCTGCGGTTGAGACGGTAAAAGTTGCGATTGATGGAGATATATAAACTGCTTTCATAACCCAATGCCAGGGAACCGGGAAAGAGGCAGTTAGATGAATTGGGAAAGTGTGGGGCGATCGCCCCTGGCTTAATGCTCGTCAAGAGCGATCGCCCTTAATTGAGTGGCTAAGCCTGAGACGAAGGGGTTTTTGTTTTGCGGCTCTTACGGCTGAAGTGACGTCCCATTTGATCAACCGCTTCACTTAGCCCCATCGTTTTGCCATTGGCACGAGCAGAGTTATATGCGGTGCGAGCCGCCGAATACGCCTCACTGCCTGCTAACAAATAGGTGTCCTCAATTAATTCTTTCAATTGCCCGATTGAGAACAAGATGGGATATAACGCCTCGACGAGTTCTAAATCTCGCCGCATTTCTTCAACATCTAAACAGCGAGGCATCAGGTCAGCATTTTGCGTAGCTAGTTCTAACGCCCTATCCACAAAGGCACGAGACTTGTCACCCATCCGACACAAACTGCGCCGTTGCTCAGGGGTCAGACCCAACAGGAAGGGAAGCTTTTCACGGATGGTGGTAAGAGCTGTCAAAATATCGGCTTGGTCGGCAGCAGGCAAACTCGCACTGATTAAGTTAGACATGGGTTTAGATTCAATTTAAAGTAGTGCACTCAATGGTGAATGCATTGGGATAGCTCTATAGATGCCCGATATGAAGTGGAACTAACCTGTAATAGCACTGAAAATTTAGTTGGTAGAAAAATAAAGGCTCAGAAAATTCTAGGAGGAAATAAATTTAGGAGTAAGCACATTTGCTCTTTAAGTTCCGTCGGTGGAGGTCAAAGTTCCGTTGGTGGAGGTCAAAGCTCCATTGATGGAGGTCAAAGCTCCATTGATGGAGGTCGAAGTTCCGTCGTTAGAGGTCAAAGCTCCATTGATAGGAGTCAAAGTGCGATCGATGGGGGTTGAAGTGCGATCGATGGAGGTCAAAGCTCCATTGATGGAGGTCAAAGTGCGATCGATGGGGGTTGAAGTGCGATTGATGGGGGTTGAAGTTCCATTTCATGATTTATACGCTACAGATCAAGATCCCCCTGCCTGCGGCATCCCCCTTAAAAAGGGGGACTTTGGCTCTCATTTTTCCCTTTAAGGAGGCGTAGGGGAATCTCTCTAAACAGGGGGCTTTAGCTCTCACCGCCCCCCTTTTGAAGGGGGGTAGGGGGGATCTCTAGAAAAGGATTTGCATTTTGAAGAATTCTCTCCAGTTTTTGATCCCCCTGCCTACGGCATCCCCCTTAAAAAGGGAGACTTGAAATCTTGAGGGTAATTAAAGCCTAGAACGCGATAGTTAGAGTTGAAAGGGCGATCGCTTGAATTCTAATCTCAACATTCCGCATCTAAAACTGAGTTCCAACCAGGCTATCTCAGTTTCTTAATTAAGACTAATAATGTTGCTGGCATATCGTGAATAACTTGCTTAAATAGATGCAACCCCTTACCTATCAGCAAAGCTACTCCTTAATTCCCTATGACAAGTGATTCTGGACTACCAATCAGCAAGCCTACCTCAGTTTTGAAAAAATCCATTAAGGTCAATTTCAAAGATTTTTCAAAAGCACTGGGTAAAGGTTTAGTAGATTTCGGTTTTGGTAAGTGGGATAGTCTAGCAGGAGATGGAGTTGATGCTCTAGCAGCTTTGGGTTTAGCGGCAAATGCCGAAGAAATTGCCTGGTTAATGGTGTACCGCTCTTTACTTCAGGCAATGAAGACTCTCATTGATGAGAAGACTGAATTAGAGCCAGACAAGTTTGACAGTAAAGCTTTGCAGGTCAGGATTAACCAGGCTTTAGAAACCAGTAGCTTACTAATTAACAAGAAATTTTTTGAGCATCCAGATAAAGACCCTATTGTTGAGGCGGTTAAACCTGCTTTTAGGGAATGGTTGCAGCAGTATGGGCTGAGTGAAGTCGATGCTCAGGCGATCGCGGATCGTCTGCCTATCTACTTTGCAGCAGCACTACATGAAGAGTGGGGCAGTCACGCAAAGGACTATGCTGTACTTAAAGACAAGCTGGATACTCCCTTTACGCAAGCCAATGAGCGAGCTCAGGCGTGGTTGCGATATGCAACTTGGCTGCAAAAGCAGGTAGAAGAACCCATGTTTTTGGAAGCCTTTAGCCTCAAGCGGGTGTATGTGCCGCTACGGGCTTACTACAACCGTAAAGTTGAAGCACAGAAAGCTGAGGAATTAGAAGGAAGGATTGCAGGCAATAAACAACAGGAGCGAGTCGTTGTTGATCTGGAGAAAGAGCTAGAAACCTGGCTCGACAAAGCGGTACGAACGGATGCAATTCGATTAATTAGTGGTGGTCCTGGAAGCGGCAAGTCATCTTTTGCCAAAATGTTTGCCGCTAAGTTGGCAGCCAAGGGCAAGATTCCAGTGCTATTTGTTCCATTGCACCATTTTGAACCCTCGGACGACCTGATTGATGCAGTAGGCAAGTTTGTGCAGATGGATGGTATTTTGCCTCACAATCCACTAGCCGTTGAGCAACGGGAATCTCGCCTGCTGATCATCTTTGATGGTTTAGATGAGCTAGCCATGCAGGGAAAGATTGCCGAGAAAACCGCGCAGGACTTTGTGCGAGAGGTACAACGTAAGGTGGAGCGGTTTAACCACCAAGGAACTTGCTTACAAGTCCTAATTAGCGGGCGAGAAGTGGTTGTGCAGGCAAATGAAACCGACTTTCGCAAAGATGGACAAATCTTGCACGTCTTGCCCTACTTTTTGCCAAAAAACGACCGAAAACATTATGTAGATGGGAAAAAGCTACTGGAGCAGGATCAGCGGCAGCTTTGGTGGCAAAACTATGGTGCAGCAAGCGGTAGAGGGTATGCTGGATTGCCCCCTGAGTTAGACCAGGGAAATTTGATTGAGATTACAGCGCAACCCCTGCTGAATTATTTGGTTGCCCTCAGTCTGAAACGGGGAAAGCTGAATTTTTCGAAAGAGACTAACCTGAATGCAGTCTATGGGGATCTACTTAAAGCTATTTATGAACGAGGTTGGGAGCAAGGTGGGGCGGGAAACCGTCAACATGCTGCCATTCAAGGAATTGAGGAAGAAGATTTTGTTCGAATTTTAGAGGAGATTGCTCTGGCAGCTTGGCATGGAAATGGACGCACCACTACGGTACGGGAGATTGAGCGTCATTGCGAAAACAGCAATCTCAAGAACCTATTAAACCGATTTCAAGAGGGCTTTCGGGACGACTCAAAAGCTAGCATTACTCGTTTGCTGACTGCCTTTTATTTCCGTCAAAGCGGACATGACCGATCCGGTGACAAAACTTTTGAATTTACTCACAAGAGTTTTGGAGAGTACTTAACTGCTCGACGTATTGTTCAAGAAATTCAGCATATCCATCGGAAATTGAAGGACCGCCACAAGGACCCTTATGAAGACTGGGATGAGCGACATGCATTGTATCGTTGGGCATTAGTTTGTGGACCTTCAACCATAGATAGAAATCTATTTAATTTTATTTTAAATGAAATGTTTCAACAGCAGCAATATTCAGCAGATGTTGCTGGTTGGCAGCAAACCCTTTGCCATTTAATTAATTTCATTTTTCAGTATGGAATGCCAATGGAACGCTTAAATTCATGCCCTGATTTTAAGACAAAATATCAGTATGCCTGTAACTCGGAAAAAGCATTGTTAATCGCTTTACATACTTGTGCTATGGCAACTAAGAGCACTTCAATGATTGAATGGTCCTCATCTGAAGTTCTTGGTGCTTGGATTTCAAAAAGTCAAGGGCAGAGAATAGAGCTAGGATCTGAGTTATTTCTGAATTGCTTGAGAACTCTAAACATGAAGGGATGTATTTTAATAGGCAGAGATTTTTATGGAGTAAATTTTGAAGGAGCAAATTTTGAAGGAGCAAATCTTGAAGATGTGTGCTTCTACAGTGCAAACCTTAAACGAGCAAATTTGAGAAATGCAAATCTAAATGAAGCTAATTTAGGAGAAGCAAATCTAGAAGGAGCAGATTTCTCAGGAGCAAATTTTAGTGGAACAAGATTTTGGAGCACTAAACTCGAAGGAGCAATTTTCAAAAAAGCTGAGCTATCAGGAGTTACTTTTTCTGCAACTAATTTTGTAAATATTAATTTTGAACAAGTGAATCTTCGAGATGTAAATTTAGTTGGAGAAAACCTTAGAAGAGCTAATTTCAGAGAAGCATATTTAGAGTATGTAAATTTTCGATTTGCAAATCTTGAAGGGGCAAATCTTGAAGGGGCAACTCTGGAAGAGGTAGATTTTGAAGGAGCAAATTTGAAAGGAGTGAATTTTGAGGGGGCAAATCTTGAAGGAGCAAATCTGAAAGGAACAATTTTGGAGAACAAGCTGATGATTAGTTCAACCGAGGAAACAGAATCAAAATAAGCAAAGGAAATAGAGACAATCACAAAGTTAAAACATTAGAAATTAAGCCGCTTGCAACCTAACTAGCACTCAACCCCCCTTTTGAAGGGGGGTAGGGGGGATCTACTAAATGCCCAACCTCAACAACAGCGACTTTCATCTTCCCTACAATCCTGCTCTCATTTCCAAAGCAAAAGAACTGCGACAGAACATGACACCCGCAGAAAAGAAGCTTTGGTATCAATACTTGAGAACCTTCAAATTCAAAGTTTTAAGACAAAGACCGATCGATTATTTCATCGTTGACTTCTATTGTCCCAGCTTAAAGCTAGTGATTGAAATTGATGGAGAGAGCCACTTCACACAAGATGGTCAAGATTATGACCAAGCGAGAACTGAGCGATTAGAAGGGTACGGATTACAGGTCTTAAGGTTTACAAATCAGCAGGTATTGAAGGATTTTGAAAATGTTTGTTGGGCGATCGAAGGGTTGATCCCCCCTTGATCCCCCCTTAAAAAGGGGGGCGATAAAAGCCAAAGTCCCCCTTTTTAAGGGGGATGCCGCAGGCAGGGGGATCAATTATTGATATCCACAGTGCGATCGCCTAAACCTGTATCAAAACACGCTTGCGAAAAACCCCGTTCTTTAGTACGGTTGTTTGTCAGTCAACAAAAAATATCCACCATCAAAGCGTCACCTGGAAGCTGCGCCAACAGCCCCAGATGACTAACCCTCAAAACTGCGTCAACAGTTCGGAGGGCTAGAGGGCAGTTTATCACTCCACTAGCCACCCTGACTTTGCTACGGCAAAAAAGCAGCAGGGTGGCTTTGGTTTTGGGTATCGATCCCCCCGGCTAACGCCACCCCCCTTATTAAGGGGGGCTAGGGGGGATCTCAAACCTTAGTGGAGTGAAACAACTGCCATGACAAACAATGCTCTTCCCATGCAATCGATCAATCCTGACCCGCGCATTCTCACCCTTCTTGTGATTGGCACTGAAGATAACGTCAAAGCCCACATCCTGCGACAACATACCCTTGGTATTAATGAAGCAGGTCACTGGAGCAAACTGCTTCCTGTGCCAAATTGTCCCGATAAGGTGATGAGCGTTCTCAATCGGGTGATGGTGTAGAACCGTCAGCACAAGCAAAGCGGAAGTTTAGCCTTATCTATCCTTCCGCTTTCGTAGGAATCGATAAATGAGACAAATGATTATTCAACAATCTCCGCTAACCGTTTAAGAATCTGCAACACCCGATCAAGGTCATGGTCTTGTCCTAAAACAAACTGGCGCGATCGCCCATATCGTGGCACATCCTCAAATCGCAATTTAAGAAAGACAAAATCAGTTCCATTCGTGACTAACCCGTATAAAGGATAGTCCCGTTTAGGAGTAGCCAACATATACGACAAGACTTGTGGGATGCCCACCTTTGGTGAAAACTCTGCTCGCTTAGACTCAATCACCAATACCCAAAGTTGTTCCTTCAACACCAAGATATCGATACGACCTCGTACAACCACACTTTGATCCGTTGCCTCGATCTCCACCGAATCTTCAGTACTGACATAAAACGGTGGTAAAAACATCCCCGACAAATCCAACAAAGGAGCAATCACCGCCAGTTTGACCGTGTTCTCTAACACCGATCGCCGCTCTAAGTTAGAAACGATCGCCCGCACCCGTTCAAGCCGTTGTTGTTCACTTTGTGTCAGTGCTGGTAAGTCTTCTTGCCACTCTGTAAAAAATGCAGGGTCCGATACTTGCTGCAAGTTAAATCGTTGCTCTAAGTCGTAGAGCGTGATTTTATCTGCTGCAATTGTGGAGTAATAAAACGGATCACCAATTTCATTTCCTGAAACCCTTGCTCTGCCGTTGTACTTTTGAAGGTAGGAAAAAAACGGATCACCAATTTTACTCATCACCTTCGTAATCTTCGACCAAATTTTTGATAAAACGGATCGCCAATTCTTGAAAGTGCTTTGGAGTGGGTTTTTCAAGCATCTACCTCACAAAGTTAGACAATTCCTGAAAGTCCTGCCGTATGTAGCATCGATTATACTTCTCCGCCTAAGGAGTTCACCAACCACAAAAATTTTGGAATTTTTTGGATGGTTTACGCTTTGAACCTACTTAAGCTAAAAGTAGGTTAGGTATTCCTACTATTCAAGGTAAAATCGCTAGTTTCTCCAAAATCGTCTGCACGAGTAAAACCCACTGAATAGTTGCCCAATCTCTTATTTAAGTCATAGATAGACAACTTCTCGCAGGATCTGTGCACCAATATGAGGTTTCAACCCCTTTTTCATGACTAGGTCAACCTTTAGCCCCAACAGGTCACTGAGGTAATTCTCTAGTTCACAGAATGTGAGCAACCCAAACCGAAATCCTGGCTCGAACTCGACCAAGACATCAACATCGCTGTTTTGTGTTTGGTCTCCTCGCACATACGAGCCAAAAATACCAATTTGGGCAACATGATATTTCTGCTGAATCAATGGTTTAGCAGATTCTAATCGTTGCTTAATTTCGATTAAAGATTGCATGGGTCTGATGGGCTAAGCGATTGAACAATTTTTGAAAGATTAATCTGAAGCTAGTTTCCAACATTATATTTAAGGGATGTTGAATTTGGTTTCATGAGGCAAGCCGTTCTTTGTACCCCACTATCAAGGAATCAGACGCCCTCGGTGAAGCTAGTAGCTTAATGAGTGTGACCGTATCAAAGTCAGATGGCCTCACCGGAGGCTTCTCGATTAGCCTCTAGGATTGCCCTCCTTTATCTGTGATGTCTTGTTCTCGGATTTATCACTTTATAGCTTTTAGCTCAAATTTTAATGTCGATACAGCATAGCCTCGTGCCCAGAAATGCTTCCCAGCAAAATTCTGTTGCTTGCCCTTAAACTGCTTTGCAATCGCAATTGCGCTTTTGCCCTTAATAGCCAATCATGGATATTACAGAATACTTAGGGTGAGGAGTTTATCAGAAACAATTAATACTCCAAGAGCTTAGGAGACATGCAATACTCAACTTTGTGTATTTTTAGTAATCCCTCTCTTAAGTTATACAAAATAAAAATTTCACTGGTTTTGTTTGCCTATCTAAATTTATTTGGCTACTAACTTTATGCTTTCGTTTATCATAACAATCAGTTATAGCCTGTAGTTCACGCTAAAGTGCAATCCGTTATCCTGCAAATTGTCACCTCGATCGCTTACATCAACAAACGGCAAAGCATAATCAACTCTCAAGTTAAGATTTGGAAATGGTTGCCAAAGGACTCCTAACCCTACACTTCCTAAAAAGTTTTGGTCGGGTAGGCGATTGGGATTGTCAGCATTGTTCCAGACATAGCCCACATCTACAAATGGGGCAAGTTGCAGTACAGGTTGAAGATCACGATTACGGTCTACAGTAAAACGATTTTCGACTGAAAAGCGAATCCCATTATCAGCCGATCGCGCGTTCTCACGATAGCCTCGTAATGAGGTGCCTCCCCCTAGAGCAAACTGTTGGGAGGGCAGAAGGCTATTCGGTGTTAACTGTACATCTCCTTGAAAGATTAAAAAGTTACGTCCTCCAATTCGTTGAACTCGCTGTACTTGCCCTAAGCAACTAACAAATTGCCCGTCAGGGGTTGGTTCTGGATTATCTGTAGCATCAAAAATTCCTAACCCAAATTGGCATTGTGCTTGAGACAACCATCGTCCTGAGCTGTCACGATGCAAGTAGTCTAGACCTAGCGTTAAGGCACTGGTACGGCTGACCCCGTTTTCATCGGGACCAATACCAAACGGTTGAGGGCGATTATTGAAGACAAATGTCTGCCCGTTCTGATAGGAAAATCCAAGTGATAATCCTAACTCTTCGTTATATGAGCGATGAAGTGCATGACGAAAACTAACTTCAAATAATTCCGAAGATGCTCTTAGATCAAATTCTCTAAACTCATCCTGAATAATTGCATTCTGATTTGTCTCGACACGCAATTGTAAGGCGGTGTTGTCACGATCGAGGGGAATGCGATATCCCAACCCAACGAAGTTAGCCCCACCGACTGTTGAAAAATTGAGTGGATCAAACTGAGTAGAGATTACTAGTTGATCTCCATCACGAATCGCATTGTTTAATCGAAAATTGCTATCAACTCGTTCTGCCCCTGTGCTGGGAGGGGAGTAATTGTTGAAATCAATGTTAAGCCCAAACTCATTTTCTTGATACCGAATAGTTAACAGACTGATACCGGGTGTACCGCTCTGTGAGAGAACAGGTTCAATTTTTGAAAAACGAGAATCGCTTTCTAGAAGTCTCAATGCATTTTCAAGTTGAATTGTATTGACTGGTGGTGCGATCGCATCTGAAAGTTGTTGTTCAATATGAGATCTAAAAGTGTTGTGCCATGCATCTGCTTCTATGCTACTAAAGTTAAAATCGGGCGTTTCAATGGGTTCAATTTGAAGTTGAACTTGTCCCTCAGTAATTTCAACCATAACTGACCCCTCTTCAGAAGAGGGATGAACCTCTGCCCATGAAGTAATGTAGCCATTTTGGATGTAACAGAGGGTGATGGCATCTTGAAGACTACTCAAAACTTCAGGTGTCAGAATTAGTCCTCGATAAGCCTCTCGAATTTGATCGATTTCATTAGCCAGGACTGTATTTCTCCTAATACTGTCAACCCTGATCTCACGAATAAATAGTTCACCTTCCTCAGCCCGAAGGCTTTCGGGTACTTCGATAGAGCGTAAGCATTCGTTTTCAGGTTGATTAGCAGCAGGCAACGCAGGCTGAATAGGAGATTCTGCGGTGAGATCTGTCTCTAAATCTCTGGCTGTCCCTGTTGTTGTAGGAAGACTTTCCGAGCCATTATCAATTTGGGTACTGTAATTAGGCTCTCCATCTTGTGCCAAGAGTGGTAATTGAATTTGAAATATCAGCAGCACAATCCACAAGGGCTGCAGGAGAAACGCAAATTGTTTGAACGCGATCGCCACTACCAAGGACTCCCAATCATCGTAAATGCTGACCAATAAGATGGGTGACTCAATTCTGTTGAAAGCCTATCCCTTGATTCATCCAGTACCAGTAATGCATTTAACTCATATAAATCTCTTCGTAAAGCAGTTATTTCTTCACTCGACAGATCCGCAAACTGAGACAAAAATTGTGGGCGATCGCTACGCAACAAATCTTCAATCTCTTGCTGCAACTCAGTTAGGCTCCTGCTTAATTGGTTAGGGTCTACCAAGGATGATTGCGCCCTGCGCAGCGCCTCGGCTTTTGTTGGGGCAGTTTCTAACTGCCGATAAAACTCACGCATCAACACCAGTGTTCCTAAATCATTGACTCGCCATAAACTAGCGAGAGTCGATTTTACGCCTGCCTGTAGTGACAATCCAGCAAAGCCCAATCCCGCTAACCGCCACTCCTCTGAATCAATCTCTGAATCACCAATGCCCGTTTCACAAGCGCTCAACACCAGTAGGTCAATGGATGGCTTATCCCAATTTAGGTTGCGAAGTCGAGAATCTAAACGCTCATCTAATAGCAGAGAGGTATCCCAGAGCTGAATGTTCGATCTTCCAGGGTTATCGGATACAAATGTGGTGTGGGTAGCGAGATGCACGATTCTGAAGGGTCGCTCATTTCGTTGCTGTTGAAGGTTGCTAAAAATAAAACCTCGATCGAGGAAAAGTTCATCGCCTCGACTTTCTGCAATCAAATACAACTCTAGCGGCACCCCAGGTAGCGGAGATGTTTGCATATCTTCCAGAATCTCTGACATTCCCATTGCTAAAACCTGGAAGTCATTCGTTTGAGTGTAACGAATGTCCGTCGAAGTAAAGTTTGGAATGATGCTAAAACTATATTTCTCAACAAAAAACTTACCGGACTCTTCGTCATACAAAGCAGCTAGTGGAACGGGTCTTAATCTGCTATCCATTGAAAAAAGAAACGTGTCTATCGTTCCTTCGCCTAATTCTTCTAACTTATCTTCAATAGGTTTAATTAGAACGCGATAGAGATATCTAGCTGTGTCGGATCGTGGATCAGAATCTGGGTTTTGAGTATCTTTATAGAACTGTTCAACGGCTTTTAATAGAGAATCTCTACTTTCTGATACAGATGTTTCGACCACTCGTTGCTCCGTTTCCACTCGTAGGCGAATTTGATCCTCCTCCACAAACACATATACAACTGCCGATTTAGTGTTAGTTTGCTGTTCAATCGCGGTCAGAGTATATCGAATATCTCGCGCTGTTGCAAATTCCCGCTCAAACCCTCGTGCAATGACATCCTCAAACTCTCGTTGCCGACTTGCTTCAATCCGTACGGTTTCTTCAGAAGTCTCTGCGGATCGAGCCGGTGTTAAACTTGCCACATCTTCTGGCAACTCAGATGGATCGAGTTGCTGCGGGGTCTGCTGCTGAGGTGATGAGCCAATTCTCGAATTAAACTCTGACCCTTCAATGATTGAAAGTAAATTACTGTCAGCCCCAAAGCCAAAATTAACTTCCCCCTCATCAACGTTAGCTGCACTGAGACTAATCGAGCCAAACCCATCACTACCTCGGTTGAAAATACTATCAATTGAAATGTTACTGCTAGCGCTGACTGAGATATCACCAGCTATTCCATCTGAATCTGAACCCGATGATTCTGTGATCAAGACATCAGTGGTTACACTTCCGGATGTAGATCGGATAAAAATGTCACCACCATCTCCAGCGTTTCCCGTCTCGGCAATAGAAGAGTTAGGAAATGAAGTCGAACTGGTATTGCCACTGATATTTCCTGTAGTGATATCAGATGAGGCCAGAACTCGCACAGAACCAGCATCTCCGCTTTCTGCAAAGGTACTAATATCTCCAGTTTGCACTGTGGTTGCAGCATTCACTACAACAGATCCCCCATTACCTGACCCGAAAGGAACGAGCGTCAGTACATCACCTGTTGTGATACTGCCACTGCTTGATCTAAGTCGCACCGAGCCGCCATTTCCCTGACCTGTTGCAGTCGCATTTACAGTGCCAAGAGTAATATTTTGAGCAGCACTCACTTGAATATTGCCTCCATTGCCAACAGAAGTCGTTGCAAATGAGGAAAGCGAGCCAACGGTAATGCTACCTGACTGAGACGTAATGGAAATACTTCCTCCATCTCCTGTTCCTCCAGTTGTGCCACCGCTACGACTGGTTCTTAGAGTTCTATTTTCATAAGACACTGAAAATGTAGCTCCAGAGCCAGAGCCAGCACGACTATCGATGTTGCCAACTGTAATATTTCCGGGAGCGTTTAAGATCAAAGGACCTCCACTACTAGTAGATGCAGAAGTAGTGACATTGCCAATGGTAATGCTGCTCAAATTTGAGGTAGTAGCGTTTGGAGTGAAGGTAGTCCCTCCAATTGTTTGAGGGACATTGGGAGAATTAACTAATGACGATAAACCTGCCCTTAGAATGAGTGCTCGATTGCTAGTTAGGATAGGGATATCTGGATCTGACCCGGTCAGCATGGTATCAGGACCGGTGATAGTAATATTGCCTCCAGTAATGCTGCCTAGAGTCTCAATCTTGAGGGCAACACCTGTGTAGTTACCAAACGTGACATCTCCAGTGGAGCTAATGATGGGGTCGTATAAGCTAATAAAGTTGCCCGGTTGATTTGATAAATTGAGAATTGAGAATTGTCCCCCACTGGCGAAATGGGAGTCGGCAGACACAGCTCCATCACTCCTGAGAGTCAGATTACCTGCACTTTGAAATGGAGTGCCTGGGTGGTTAAGGGCAAGAATGTCAATGGAGCGATCGCCCTGAATCAGTAAATTCCCCCCTGATTGCACAGATAGAGGAACCAACTGGCTGTCTCTCAAACGCACAGTATCTCGTGCTTGTAGGGTTAAATCTCCAGTTGTGGAAAGTTGACCTTCTACAGAGATCAGGTTGTTAGTAGCAGTAAGAGTTGCAGTTTGAGCATTGATCTCACGCACCGTTACATCACCGGGTGCGATTGGAATAGTTGTACCCGTTAGTTGTATTTCACCTGATGCGTTGGAGCTAACCCCAGTCATCAGATCACGGTTTCCTCCGGCTAATAACTCTGGTAGCGAGGTGATTGGCAATGTCCAAGGGGTGGGTGAACCTGTAGCAACAGGATTTTCAATCTCCAATTGCAAGACGTGCCCAGCCTGACGAATACGGAGGCGATCGCCCCCTGCGACTGCGGTTACCGTGATTTGACCATTGGGAGCTGATAATCGCCCAGTACTGGTAACAGTTCCTCCTAGAAGAGTCAATTGCTGTTCTGGGTTGAGTTCTAAGTCTCCCGCATTAAAAATGAGGCCCGGTTGCCCCATCGTAAAAGCAAATCCGGTTGGTGATCCTGTTAAGTTGGCATAGTCGTTCAGTCCGATGGCATTAAACCAGTTAGAGCCAAACGCAATGCCATTAGCAGTAGTTGCAGTAAAATCAGCGGGTAAGTTGAGTTGGGCACTGGGTCCAAAGACGATGCCCGATGGATTCATCAGATATAAGTTTGAGTTACCTCCACTGATCTGAAGCAGTCCGTTGATGAGTGAGGCTTCACCTCCTGAGACTCGCGTCAAGATATTGCGAATTTCGGGGTTAGATAGAAAATTAGCAATTTGATCACGACTGAGATTGAAGCGCTCAAAATCGTGAAATAAGTTCGCGCGATCGCCTGAAAGTTGCCCTCCATCAATATCAAATTGTCTGCCTCGCAGTTGCACACGGGTATCAGTTCCATTTCTGGCTGGGATGGGGTCTGCATTAGTGGGAGCAACTATGATGACGCCCTGAAATATACAAATCAGTGCAACCCAAGCTTGAGGAAAGGCTAATTTCATACCATTGCTAAATAATCTGCAAGTACTTTACACTCTTATGCCGAAAATTTCTAGTAGTATTTATCAATGCTTAAGCCTTGGATATTTAGTAGCAATCTCGAAGGAACCTTTTACCAGGGGCTGCCAATTATCGTGTAGGTAGACCAATAAAATGGATGGCTCATCTTATTGAGCAAGTCGTTGCGTAATTCATCGGTACTTAGAAGCGCATTCAACTCAAATAAATCACTTCTCAATCTAATGATTTCTTCATCTAATCTAGCTATCTCCTCGTTTGATAAATTCTCAGATTCTTGTAGAGAACGAGTGCGATTTAGAAATTGCTGGGAAAACTGATTGCGATCGCTCTCTAAAACAGAATCCAGTTCTTGTTGTAACTCCTCTAGACTGGTTGCTAATTGAATTGGATTGAGCATGACAGTTTGTGCTCTTCGCAATGCTTCTGCTTTAGTAGGGGCATTACCTAACTGCTGATAAAATTCACGCATTAAGAGCAGCGATCCTAAGTCGCTAGCATTCCACAAACTTGCTAAAGCTGATTTTGATCCTGCTTTGACTGCAATTCCAGCAAATCCGAACTCTGCCTCTTCGCTGCCTAAAGCAGTCTTACAAGCACTTAATACTAGTAGTTCTAAGGAGGGAGGGCTTAGGTTTAATACCTGCAACTGCTCCAGTCGTAACCGTTGATTTCGAAACTGGATATATGATCGATTCAGCACACTCGGATCAAAATTGGCGTGGGTTGCCAGATGGACAATGGAAAACGGATCGGGATATTGATAGGCTGTGGGTGATCGCCGCAATCCAAATGGATCGGGATATTGATAGACTGTGGGTGATCGCCGCAATGCAAGCTGTAAGCTCAGATTTTCGGTCACAAAGCTGTTATTTAGAAAAATCAAACTTTGCCAAGGCTCTTGAGTAATTGTATCTAACTCGATGGGAACAGCCGGTAGAGGGGTTTCACCTAACAAGTCAGGAGTTTCTCTGGAAATCCAAGTTGGTAAAGACGATGGATCGACAAAGTCAGAAGCACCCATTGCTAAGACTTGAGCATTGTTTAACCCAACGTAACGAGTATCAGTTAGGCTAAAACTTGGCATCAAGCCAATACTATATCTTTCGATTAAAAACTGCTGTCCATTATAAAGAGTAGCAAACGGAACCGATCGTAAGTTTATATCTGGAATGAACGCGATGCTCTCAATACCTTGAGCTTGCAGATTGGCTTCTACCGGAGCAATGAACCACTGATAGAGTTGTTGAGCAGCAGCTAAATAATCGTTTGTACCCGTTTGTGCAGGATTGGTTATTTCATTTAAGAGTTGCTGAGTAGCCTGCTGAACTTGGGTGCGGGTAACTCCTGAAATGCGCTGACAAATCGGTTGCCCTGTTGAGGTAATCAACGACAACGCCAGTTGATCGGTTGACTGAGGAGACACAAGTGTTGTACAAGTGCTTTGATTTTGACCTTCATTGCTCAACTGTGCAGGGACAAAATGAACATACAGTAGAGCAGGCTTAACTCCAGTTGACCTTTCGACTTCAAAAAGATTACTTTGAGCATACTCAATAGTTCTAATGGGCGTGTCAGGTATCCCTAACGCCTGTTCAAACTCATTGGTGAAGCGAGTTTCTGGCTCTGGCAAACGAGTAATTCCTGTATCTTCAGCAGGAGAACTTTGGCCCTCTGATGGTGGAGGTAGCTCGTCGTCTAACGAATCGACTTCTTGCGGTCTAATTTCAGGTGACGGATCAGTGATGAGTTGAATGTTACCTTCGACAAAGGTGTAGGGAAATGAACCAGAGGAGATGGTAAAGTCGCCACTCGTAATCGCAGCTACGGTTCCATTTGTCCCGGAATCGTCGATTTCAAAATTAGTGCCGATATTAAAGTTATTAATTTCACCAGAATCGTGAATAATTGTGATATTACCACCCCCTAGCCCACCTGCGGTGGAGATGCTGGCAAGAGTGCCATTGCGATCGCGAAACGACCCTGTCGCTGTGAAAAACTCTGACGCAACAGCAGTTACGTTGCCCCCAGTGCCATTGGTTCCACCCTGAGCATTGATGCTGGTGACTTGGATATTGATTGGATCAAGCTTGACATCTCCCCCATTTCCTTGAGTGCTACTGGAGTTGATGCGTCCTGTTGTGATGTTGTTCTCTGCATCGATTCTGACATCTCCCCCGGATGCTGCCCCAAATGTATTGATGTTGCTGCTGGTCACTGAGCCGTCATTGCTCGTTACATTGATGTTGCCACCTGCCTGCTGTCTACTAAACGCATTTAAGACCCCTGTGCGAATGTCTCCGGTGGCAGTTAGAGCAATATTTCCACCTGGTTGATTGATACTGGCAGATCTCAAAGTAGCATCAGTGGCATTGATGGTACTGCCACTGATTGCAATGTTGCCGCCATTGGTTCTGACAGTTCCATCAATGGTTAATGCTCCAGAGGAGAACAAGTTAAATGCTCCCCCATTGGTCAAAATATTGATGTCTCCAAGTGTCGCGCTCGAAGCCAAGCGTAGGAATACATCACCACCATTGGTGTTTAGTGTTGAATCTGTCGATAATCCAAGCAAGCTAGACGCATTATTAACGCTGACGCTAGCCCCTTGAGTGAGAATACTGCTGGGGAAAGTTACTCTGCTAGAAGTATCAATATCGATGCCATTGCCGTCGGAACCACTGCTCGAGCCAACAACAATCGCACCACCTAACGTAATATCACCCTCAGTTGTTAGGGCGATCGCCCCTCCTTGACCAGTGACAGCACTACTATTCAAAGCACCTGTCTGAATCGTGCTATTTGCAATTAATGTTAGCGTTCCGCCATTGCCGTTTTGAGAAGAAGACGAATTAATATCCCCTGTGGTGATGCTTCCTGCAATGGCAGTAAGAGCGATCGCACCACCATCACCGTTGATTGAACTCGTACTAAGTTGACCTGCACTTGTATTGATCGAGTCTTCACTGCTAGTAAGGGTAACTGCTCCTCCTCTACCATTGGTAGCACTGCTATTGAGAGCACCTGTTTGGATTGTGCCATTACCAGTTAGAGCAATATTTCCACCATCCCCATTTTGAGAAGAGGTATTTAAGGCTCCTCCAGTGGTATTGATATTTCCACCACTGGTTAGTCTAATTGCCCCGGAATTGCCTGTACTCCCTGTATTGATAGCTCCCCTTGTATCAATAGCCTCTGTCGTAATGTCTCCTTGAGAGGCAGTGAGTGTAACATTTCCACCATTACCATTTTGAGAAAAAGAATTAATATCTCCTGCGATAATATTTTCAGTATTAGCATTGAGAGATACATTACCCCCTGAACCATTAACAGCACTAGCATCTATTGTTCCGGTGATAATGCCTTCTGGGGCACTCAAAATGACAGTACCTCCATTACCAATGGAGGAAGTCAACACAGAACCAGCACTAGTATTGATGCTTCCTGAAAAACTCTCAAGCCGGATGTTACCAGCATTACCTAATACAGCATTAGTGGTTCTTTCGGTAGATAAATCCCCAGTAGTAATATCATTTTGTGCGGTAAGGATAATGTCACCAGGAGAACCAAGACTATTGGAAGCATCTAATCTGCCTGCAATATTGATTGTGTCACCGCTATTTAAGATGATATCGCCGCTATCTCCTCTCGGGCGATTTGATTGTCCTTCTCTAAAAGTTTGAATACCCCCACCATTCTCTGCTGAATTGGGTAAGGTGATATTACCACCTGCAGATAATTCAACTGTTGCACCATCTGTAGTTGACCAACTTCGGATACGATTTGTGATAGTAATGTCATTATCTGCATGAATGTATACATTACCAGCTGTATTATCAGCTCCATTCGATATAACTGTTGTATCTAACTCTGAAATAGAAATATTGTTTCTAGCTCTTAAAGTAATAGAGCCAGAACTAGCATCTATTCTACTTGTATTAAGAATACCCCCAATAATATTGAAACCTGAGACAGAAATATTTCCTTGAGAGTTAATGGAACCATTCTGCTCCATTATGAAAGAGCCATCATTGTTATTGTCCGCATCTGCGACAAAAGTAATTGACCTATTGATTAAGAGACGAGGGAGTGTATCTGATCCATCAAAATTTGGATCTGGATTAGGAGTTAGTTCTCCAATCACAATATCGTTTGTGGCTTGCAACACCATAGGTGTACCTGGTGGCAAACCTTCTAATTCTGATTCAAAAATGGTAGTTGGCGCATCATCATTAATTACACTCAATGGAGTACTCAAAATACTTCCAACTACTCTGGAGTTATTCCCAGAAAATGTATTGTTTCCATCCGCTGCACTGTCACCTGTTCCATTGGCAATTATGATATTTGTCGGGTCAAGCAACAAAGTTCCATTTACACCATTAAATGCACGAGTGTCTACATCTCCCCGAAAAAGTAGATGTTCTCGCCCAGACACTTCTACAAAACCACCATTACCCAGGGTTAACCCACCTCTAGCCGTGATATCTCCATAGAAGCCTGTCACCTCATCTGCCCAGATAATGACCTGACCACCATCCCCCTGATCGATCGCATCTGCATTGATCACCGAATTAGGGTCAACAAACGTGCGTGATGCATTAAAAACAGTGCCTCGTCCCTGGTAGTCTCCACCAACGCGAACCGTGCCACCGCCATTCGTACCAGAGGCGTTGAGAGTGGCATTCACGAGGGCAACGCGATCGCCCAATACGCTAATTTGAGGGATCGCAGAGACGCGATTAATCGCGTCTGTACTAGAAGCGTTGAGTGTACCAGAGGCAACGACCGTTCCAGGGTTGCTGGGAAGGGTGTTCTCTGACCCCGTTAGCCGCACAGTGCCATCTGGATTGACGGAGATGCCAGTCGCACCACTCAGTTCCCCTCCCGTTAGCAACTCTGGCAACGACAGGGGAGTGAAGGGCATTGCGTTACCACTGGTTCCATCGCCTTCTAATGCTTCTAACTCTAGGCTTAATAAAGCCCCTTCCTGGCTCACTCGAACTCGATTTTCACCCGGAATAGCAGCGATCGTGATGGTTCCACCTGGTGCAGAAAGCATTCCTGTGTTGATAACAGTGCCACCTAACAGCATTAGACTTTGCCCTGCTGAGACGGCTAAATCTCCGGTATTAACAATTGCTCCCGGTTGAGCAGTCGCAAACGAAAAAGCGTTGGGGTCACCAACCAACGCCTCGTAGTTATTCGTGCCGATCGCATTTAGCCAGGTATCGCCAAAGCCAATTCCTGTGGCGGTTGTAGCAGTAAAGGAGGCAGGTAAATCTAACCGAGCATTGGGTCCAAATAGAATCCCAGCCGGGTTGATTAAATACAGATTGGAGTTACCCCCGCTGACTTGCAGCAAGCCATCTATGTAGGAAGCATTTCCACCCGTCACCCGCGATAAAATATTGCGGATCTCTGGGTTGGAAATGAAGTTGGCAATTTCAGAAGCGCTTAACCCAAACTGTTCAAACTCATGAAAGAGACTGGCGCGATCGCCCGACAACCGTCCACCTTCGATATCAAAGCGTCCATTTCGCAGTTGTACACGGGTATCTGTGCCGTTCGTGGTTGGAACAGGCTCTGCATGAGCCGGAAGGAGAGCGATCGCCCCTTGAAGACCCGTTGCGATAACAAAACCAACATTGAAGACGATAGATTTCATAGCAGAAGCACCCAAGCTGACAATTACCTTAGCGCTTTTGTCAAAAATTCTCCACTCTCAGCTAAAATCTCATAGCGATTACCTAAAATATCGGTGTAAATTAAATTGAAGTGATTTCATTACTTTATGACAGACGTCTTCATTAGCTATTCTTGGGGAGATAACCAAAGTCCCGACGATCAAGGGAGGTGGGTCACTGTATTTCATGGTTATCTCGAGAGCTATCTACATGGAGATTTGGGTAGACGACCAGATATTTTTCGAGATGAAAACGAATTGCGAGGTTATGAGTGTTTAACACCTGCCATTGCTGAAAGGGTCAGGCAATCACGGGTTCTGTTGGCAGTTATGTCGAAGGGATATATCTCATCAGGGTGGTGCCAAGAAGAAGCAAGGATATTTTTAGAAAAGTGTCAAAAATTGAAGCAACCTAGCAGATTGCCAGTTTGCAAAGTTATTAAAAATCTTCCTGAGCCACAGTCACACAGACCTCAAGAATTTCAGGATTTACTAGGCTATCCGTTTTATGATTTTAAGAATGGAAACAGACCTCGAGAGTATAGACCTGAATTCGGAGAAACAAAAGAACAATTTCGTCAGTGTATTAAGGATGTTTCTGAAGAAATAGCAGAACTAATTGCGTCGATTGATTGCGATTTAGTAAAATACCGTCCTGAAGTTTTATCTTTCTCAGAAACAGTAGTTTACTTGGCAGAAACAACAGAGGATCAAAAAGAGAATAGACTTAAACTTAGACGTGAGCTTAAACAGTTAGGCTACATAGTTCTTCCCGAAAAAGATTTGCCCTACAATTCTCAAATAACTGATAGGATTCGTGACGATTTAAGTCGCTGTATTCTCTCTATTCATATTTTAGGTGAAAGATATGGCATTATTCCTGAGGCTGAAGCTTCAGGACGATCTGTTATTCAAATTCAAGCTGAATTAGCAGATGTTCGTAGTTCGGAAGAATCTAGATTTTCTCGTTTGATTTGGATGCCTCCGGAATTAGATATTAAAGCGCCTCAAAATAGAATTGAAACATCTCAGATTAATTTGATTCGCACTCTTCAAAACTCGGATGAGTTTATACAAAACTCCCTTGAAGATCTTAAAACTTACATTGAAGATAAATTGAAAAAATTAATTTCTTCTAGCAAAATTCGACAACCTATTAGGCGGGTTTATTTGATGTATGAAAATTGCGATTGCCAAACTGTTGAACCGTTAAAAAATTACCTTTTTGATCAAGATTTCGAGGAAGTAGATACATCTATATTTGACGTTGAGGCATCTGACAAAGAGCGACATAACCAAACTTGTATGAGTGATTGTGATGCTGCAATTATTTTCTGTAACCACGCTAGTCTAGACTGGGTAACATTAATGCTGAAGGATCTTCGGAAAATAGACAAAAGCGGCTCAAAGTTAAAAATAGTCTATTTAAGTAATGTGGAGTTACAAGATGACCGACGATTCGGAAAAATGAAAGATATCAAATTAATTTGTCAATCTGGGAACTTTATGTTTGATGAGTTAAATAATCTTTTGACGTGAACTGCTTAGGAAGAATGAGAATTGAGTGAATGGTTGAAACGCAAATACCCTTAAATCCCTTTCCGGGGCTGCGACCTTTTAAAGCTAGTGAAGCAAATCTGTTCTATGGTCGAGAGGGTCAAACAGAAGAGTTAATTCACATTCTGGAACGTACTCATTTTCTGACAGTGGTAGGGGTTTCTGGAAGTGGAAAGTCTTCACTGGTTCGAGCTGGACTATTGCCTTCCTTGAGTGACGAGCGCACAAGTGGAGCAGCTCCAATCTGGCGAGTTTCTATCTCCCGTCCTGAAGACGATCCGATAGGCAATTTAGCAAAAGAATTGAACAAGATACCGGAGCTACAACGCAGAACCTACAACGATGATGGAACAGAATCTATCTCTCTTAACTTTTCTTTGGATATCATTGAAACACTACTCCGTCGTGGCTCTCGAGGATTAATTGAAGCTGTTTGGCAAGCCAGACTTCCAAACCCTGTTAAGTTGCTGATTGTAATCGATCAGTTTGAAGAACTGTTTCGATTTAAGCAGGTTCGTCCAAGACAAGATGCCATCAATGAGGCAGCAGCATTTGTCAAACTTCTAATTCAGGCTACTAAAAAGCAACAAGAACTCCCCATTTATGTGGTTCTTACCATGCGATCTGACTTTTTGGGTGAATGTGCTCAGTTTCGTGATCTGCCTGAAGCCATTAACGAAGGGCAGTACCTGATTCCCCGCATGACCCGTGACCAGATTCGATCTGCAATTGAGCAACCAATCGCAGTGGATGGCGCTACGATCGCTCCACAACTCGTCAATCGATTGCTAAATACGGTAGGCGATAACCCTGATCAATTGCCTATTCTGCAACATGCTTTAATGCAAACCTGGAATGTATGGGTTGCTGACCATCAGCCCAATGAACCTCTTGACTTGAAACACTACGATGCGACTGGAGGAATGGAGCAAGCTCTTTCCAGACATGCAGACTCAATTTATGAGGGGTTGCCGAGCGATCGCCACCAAAAGATTGCCGAAGTTCTCTTTAAACGCTTGACGGAACGAGATGCTGAAGGATATGAAACGCGCCGTCCTACGGCTTTATCTGAGATCTGTGACATTGCTAGCGCAACAGAGACTAGGGCAACGGAAGCTGAAGTCATTGAGGTAGTTGATGCCTTTCGGGCCGAGGGGCAATCGTTTCTCATGCCGCCAGTTGATGAAGTTGAAACCCTGACCGCAAACTCAAAACTCGATATTTCCCATGAAAGTCTGATGCGGGTTTGGGAAAAGTTAAAGGGCAAAGTTGAAGGGGACAAAGTTACGAAAGGCTGGATAGCAGAAGAAGCAGAATCTGCTGAGACTTATCGTCGGTTAGCACAAGCAGCAGTGTGTCAAAGAGAACTGTGGAGAGGGATTGACCTTGCTAGTGCTTGGGAATGGAAAACGAAAGAACAACCTAACCAAGTCTGGGCAAGACGATATAATCCCAAAAATACTTCACCATCTCTCTTTCAGCAGGCGATCGATTTTCTCAATAAGAGTGAACAAAAACGACTACACGATCTCAATCGCGAACGACGAATTGGCATTACCTTAATTACGCTTTCTATTGCAACTGCAATTACGGCCATCATGGCGTCTATCCAATACGTTAATGCTCAAAATAGTCGGCTAATTAGTAATTTATCCAACGCGGAAGCCTCGTTTGCATTAAATGATCAACTGGCTGCATTGGTAACCGCTTTAGAGGCAAGTGAACAAATCCAGCAAACTTCCATTACAAACCCTGTCACTCGACTGTCAGCGATCGCCACCCTTCGCCAGATTGTGTACAGCATTCAAGAACGCGATCGCTTCATTCATGGGGTTCAAACAGGCGATAATCTGAACAATAAAGGAGGACGGGTTTACAGTGCCAGCTATAGCCCTGATGGTCGCTGGATTGCTTCCGGTGGGGGTGATTCTACGGTCAAACTGTGGTTGCCCAATGAGTCGCAACCTCACACCCTAGAAGGGCATACTGAGGCTGTCCACGACGTTGCCTTTAGCCCAGATGGGCAATTGCTTGCCTCAGGCAGTGCTGACGATACCATTAAAATTTGGCAATTAGATGGAACACTCGTGCAAACAATGGGTAACCCTGGCAGGGTTGGCGATCTCACATTTGACGTTGAGGATATCAGCTTTAGTCCTGATGGCACTTTGATTGCTGCAGCTTACAAAGATGACACCATCAAGCTCTGGGATCTCAATGGTACTCAAATCAAAACCTTTGCAGGGCATCAGGGATATGTAACTGCAGTGAACTTTAGTCCAACAGGCGATCGCCTTGTTTCTGGCAGTGTAGATGGAACCGTTAAACTTTGGAATTTAGATGGAACTCTGCTGCAAACTTGGAACCATAGCGAGGGTGTGCAAGATGTTGCCTTTAGTTCCGATGGACAATGGGTTGCTTCAGCCGGAGATGATAATGAGGTAAAACTTTGGCGTGCAGATGGTGGATCGTCTCAAATACCTCAAGTATTGCTCGGACATAACGACACAATCTATAGTGTGAGATTTAGTCCAGATGGTCAAACTGTTGCCTCTGCCAGTAAGGATAACACGATCAAACTGTGGGAGGTAAAAGATGGAAGGTTACTCAATACCTTTCAAGGTCATCGTCAGAGCATCTTGAGTGTGGATTTCAGCCCTGATGGAGAAACCTTAATTTCTGCGAGCTTTGACAACACGATCCGGTTGTGGAACCGTGCCCCTACCAACCTTGAACATCTGTCTGGGCTTGCCGATATCAGGAGTATTAGCATTAGCCCTAATGGTCAACTGCTGGCTTATGGTAGTGACGATGGCACTCTAACCCTTTGGAATAGAGTGACTCGTACTGCTCCAAAAGTATTAGCAGTAAATACAGAGGCGATTCTTAGTACTGCCTTCAGTTCAGATAGCCAATACCTTCTGACAGGAGATACAGATAGCACTGTCAAGCTTTGGAGAGTTGGAGAAGATCAGCCTTTGCGTACTCTAGAAATGGATGATGGTGATGATTGGGGACAAGGTGCGAGGGCAGTGAATGCTGTAGGTTTTAGCCCTAATGATCAACAAATTGCGGCTGCCAGTTCAAATGGCATGATTACGTTGTGGAATATCAACGGCACTCGACTCCGCACCTTCCAAGCCCATGACAAAGAAATCTATGGGGTGTCATTTAGTCCAAATGGTACTCAAATCGCCTCTGCCAGCGCAGATAACACGGTTAAACTCTGGACTCTAGAGGGTAGACGACTGCAAACCTTTAGTGGACATCAAGACCAGGTTTACAGTATCCGTTTTAGCCCTGATGCTCAGGAGCTTGTCTCCGCCAGTGCTGATAGGACCATTAGACGCTGGCGACTGGATGGCACCGAAATAGGGCAACCTCTCCGAGGCCATGAAGATGCAGTGCGTGATGCCATTTTTGCCCCTGATGGAAACACGATTGCCTCTGCTAGTTATGACAACACGGTAAGACTTTGGAGTAAGGACGGAAACCCAATACGTACCCTTGAAGGCCATCACGATTTTGTTTACAGTCTGAGCTTTAGCCCCGATGGCAAAACCCTCGCTTCTGCCAGTGCCGACGATTCTATTATTTTGTGGAATTTAGATCTTGATAATTTGATCCAGCGGGGTTGCCAATGGGTATTTGCTTATATTCAGAAAAATCCTGGTTTTCGTGAAGACAGTTTGTCTCTCTGTAGCGATCGCCAACCCTAATTTTACATCTACCGATTTATCTCATTAAGCCATCTATGAAAAAAAATCAGAATAAACGATACCCGTTAGCCAGCCAAATCACTCTTGGGGTAATGATGATATGGCTCAGTTTGACGTCGAATGGACTGGCGCAAGCAAATCCCATTGAACCAGATGTACCTAGCGACCCCGCCCAGACGATAGTGTGTGAGCGCGAGCCCATCGCAAATGATATCGAGATGATGGCTGAGGCTTGTTATCGGCTAGGGGTGGGATCAATCGATAGGGGTCGTTATGAAGAAGCGATCGCTGCCTTAACCCGTGCGATCGAGTTAAATCCAAATGATAGTGATGCTTATGCCTGGCGAGCCGTGGCCTATGACGCTCTGAATAATGTCGAAGCGGCGATTCAAGATTCCCGTGAGGCTGTTCGGTTAAATGCCGATCACGTCTTATCAGATTGGCTTAGTCGTCAACGACCAGCCGACGAAGAAGATGCATATGACTTACTGAGTACGGGGCGGCGTTTGTGTGAGCCAGGGAACGGATTGGATAATCGTAGTACAGGGCTAGGCAAATTACAGGCAGCTCTTGATTCGTATATCCGTATTCGAGATGAAGCAGGAGCACGACAAGCAAGTGAAGCGATTAGACTCTGTCGTCGTAGGCAAACGTAAAATTAAGAGGGATCAACACCTACAATTACTGCTAACGCATTAGCATACTGTTCTAAAGCCTGGTTGAGTTCTTTCAATTCGCGTCGGAGTTGGGGCTCCTCAGAGCAATTCTTTTCATGGGCTTTAGGACTCAGATTTGACGGACGTTCTGCTTCCCATACTTGCAGAGCTGGATGCCACTTTGTTAAGAAAGGGCGCAATCCCTTATTACAGAGGTTCTCAGATGAATAAGCCACAGTGAGCGAACCAGCCAAGAGCGTCATCAGTAGAAATGCGCTCGTTAATAATCTGGGTTAAAGCTTGGTCGAGGGCTTCGACCGTTCCAGCTTTAGCTGAACGCAAAAGTTGCTTGAGTTTTGACCAACATAACTCAATCGGTGAAAGGTCGGGGGAGTAGGGTGGTAGAAATACAACCTTTGCACTCACTGCTTCAATGGCCTCGCGCACCACTCAGGCGTGTTGCACCGGCAAGTTATCCATGACAATGATGGCTCCTATCCACAATTGAGGAATCAGAATCTCTTGAATGTAGAACAAGAACACGTCGGTATTAACGCTGCCAACGATGCTCATGGTGGCAATCAACCCATCAATACTCATGCCCCCAATCAACGAGATATTCTTGCCGCCATCTCCAGGAGCCTCGTTGTCATACAGGCGTTCACCAATCGGAGCACGACCATACAAGCGCGTCATCCCCAGGTGAATGCCCGTTTCATCAATGAATACCAGATTATGAGGATCGATGGAGAAGCTCCACAGTCGATGAGCAAACCGCAGATCCTTGACCCTTTGAGTGTCTTGTTCAGATGCAATCAGTGTTTTTTTTGACGCTTAACTTGAGTTTGCACACAGCCTGTTGCATGGTCGAAACACTCACTTCCACCCCAGTGCGTTGAGCAAAGCGTTCACACAGTTCTTTGAGCAGGGCATCCGGTTGAGCTGTAACTAAGGCTGCAACAATGGGCAACTGCTCTTTTGTCAACTTGGCGATGGCTCCTCCTCCGTGTGGCTTAGGCTCCACTGTGCCCGTTTCACGATAGTGTCGCCTCAAATCTCGGATAAAAGACAAGCTCACCTTGAATCGCTCGGCTAGTTGCCGTTGTGATCCTTCTTTCGCTTCATACGCGGCAATGATTCGTTGGCGTAAATCGACAGACAAAGGGGCAGGCATGAGTGACTATTTTCGATCGCGCTGGATCTGCTTAGCCCACCAAATTATGGCTTACTCAATCAATAACCGCTGTAAGAACAGCGATCGCTTACTTGCTAATGGATGTTATACAGAAGCGATCGCCCCGTTAACCCGCTCTATTGCGCTAGATTCGGGTAATAGCAACGCCTATGTTCTATTAGGTGTTGCCTATAATGCATTGGATAGAAATGAAGATGCGATCGCGGCTTTAACTCGTGCAACAGAATTAGACCCGAATAATAGTGATGCCTGGTTTTATCTGGGAATCGCACACAATGCATTAGGTCAGTATGCAGACGTGATCATGGCTTTAACACAGGCGATCGCATTAGATCCACAAAGCAGTGAAGCCTATTTCCTAAGAGGCATGTCGCGTGATGCTTTGGGTGATGTGGATGGTGCGCTGCAAGATACCAGAGATGCCGTGCGGTTAAATAATGATGCGGTGTTGTTTGACTGGTTGAATCGACAACGACCAGGGGAAGCGGCACGGGCAGATGCTTTACTCGCTAGAGGTTGGCGGTTGTGCCGTGCCGGGAGACCTAGCGAAGGGTTACGCGACTTATTTGCTGCTTTGAACCTATATCCCTCAAATAATCCAAACCGAAGACGGGCAGAGGACGCTATTAGTCGTTGTGGGCGTAGACGAAGGTAAGGGCGATCGCCCTCCCCTCCTTCACTGATAAGCTTCACTTAACTCCCCCACTCTGTCGCCTGAAACCATCAGTCACCGTTCGTATTTCATCCATAATACGAAATACACTCGAAAAAGCGGTTGGTAAAAAAGGGTTAAAAAGAAACATGGCACGAGGCGGGAAAGTGAACCGTTCTGAGCAAGCATCCGTATTGGAACTGGCAGAAATGCAATGGCTGTTTGGGGAGTTGGATGATCCCTATCGGGCGATCGCCCAACTCTGCTATTTCACGGCAGGTCGCATCAGTGAGGTGTTGAGTCTACGGGTAGAACACATCACGAATGGCTATGTTGTATTCCCCGGCATCAATACCAAAACAGGCGAAACCCGTAAGGTGGTGATTTCTGAGCCATTGCAGCAGGTCTTGAATAGGATTGAGGTGCAATCGGGGTATCTATTTCCCTCTGGTGGTAAGACGGGTCATCTCACTGCACGATCGGTGGAGTACAAGGTGAAGGATGCAGCAGCGGTATTGGGCTATTCAGGAGTGAGCCTGTACAGCTTTGGTCGCTCCAGGCTGACCCATCTGCATGAACAAGGGTGGGGGTTGCATGAGTTGAAGCGGGTGAGTGGACATCAGAGCCTCCAGCAGTTATAGCATTTAGTGTTTGGTTTAGGAATGGCAATTGTTAGAATTGCAACGACCAAGTCCATTCAGATGTGCATGGCAAGTATTCAGTTGTTGAGAAGCTAGATGAGCTTAATGGTTTCTGTCCGGGTTTGCAATCTGAGTGGGTAGCTGCTCCAGTTTAGTCAACCATATCTGATAATGGGTTGAGTATTGCATTGTAAAACTCCTCTGTGCCTTTTGCGTCTTTGTGATGTAGACAGGGGCACCACAGAGACGCAGAGAACGCAGAGAGGGGCGCAAAGGCGTCCTCTGCGTCTCTGCGGTGAAAAAAGGGCAAGAGGGCAAAAGGGTAAAGGGCTATAGAGTCCTCGGAGCACTACACACAACCCGAAAACCAATAAAACAGCTGCGGAAGTCGGGCGAACACCAGGTGCGACAGGCAGAACGGCAAAGCCCCGGAAGGTCGTCCCAGGAGCCGCCGTGAACGACACGATCAGCATTCTCATTCTCAATTAACCAGGCAATTCCATCCGTTGGGGCACCTTGATAATTGCTATGCCAATGGTCTTGACACCACTCATTTACATTTCCATGCATATCACATAGCCCAAACGCATTCGCAATCCCAAACAGATCTACAGGAGTTGTTTCTTTTCGATACACCCCCTTGGGAGCATTTTTATAAGTGTAGTTACCATTGTAATTTGCCAGATCAGTCGTAATCGTTTCTCCAAAATGAAATGGGGTAGTCGTTCCGGCACGACACGCATATTCCCACTCTGCTTCTGTAGGTAAGCGATACTGAAGTCCCGTCTTTATAAACAATCGCTTACAAAACTCCACTGCTTCATGCCAGGATATATTTTCTACAGGACGTGTATCACCCTTGAACACGGATGGAGCAGGATTCAGTTCCAGCGCAACCTTTGGCAATCTAGCTACTGTTTTCCACAACTGCTGAGTGACAGGATATTTACCCATGAAGAACGGTTGAACTGTAACTTTATGCTGAGGGTATTCTCCGTCTTTTGAACCCTCTTCCAAAGAAGGAGATCCCATTCTGAAGGCTCCAACAGGGATATAAACCATTTCAAAAAAAATACCCTTCCCCACATCTTCAATGTATTGCCTAGCTTCTCCTTCTATCCTCTCCGGATTCACAACCTTACGAGTAACTCTCTCCGTTTTTCGCCCCAGCCAACCTGTCTTGATCTCTTCGGTCGTCTCAGAAATACTAAGAGTGACAACCTTGAACTTAAACTGCTCAAGTGCAATGGGTGGGGGTGGCTTCAGTGCAGGAACGTTCCCTTCAATTGCTTCAATGATCCCTTCCATCCCTGCTTTGAATAACGTTGTATTCTCCCTTGTGATTAAACGACAGGCATTTGCCCCTAGCAATCCTTGAATCGATTGAGGTAGTTCTTCTTTCCTAGGTATAGTAGCTTCATTCAACAAGACTGGAATCACATAACGCTTATTCTTCAGGGCTAGTTCAATTTCTTGTCGTACCCAATCATCAGGATTATCCAAGCGCCTTTTCCATCCATCCTTCGCATTCAGCCAGTCAGAACCAATCACCACCAGCATGACTTTACTGTTTTCTACTGCTGGTTTAATCTGCTCTGCAAAATTAGCGCCACCAGGAATTGATTCCCGGTCTAAAAACACCTGCCCCTGTCCAAAGTGAGCGATCAGAGCCCTATACATGAGGTTAACCGCTTCGTCACTATCACTTCTGCGGTAGGAGATGAAAATTGATTCCTTGGGGGATGTTGGGGGCATCGTCTTAAATCCAGAGGGTAACTAAAACTAAAAACACCGTTCACCTAGCGGACTCCAGACAAAACCCAGTTGGATTTGTCTTTCACTGGACATTAAACTCTAGTTACTATAAAACTTCCAACGTATCCCTCGGTATTCTCTGCTACCTGCCTCACAGCAAGGCGCAATCTCCAAAGCCATATTGAAACACTTGTTCTAGCCGTTGTTTTGCTCAAAAGCCATTTGCGTCAGACAAAAATCCTTTATCCCCACTGACAAGAACATGACTGGCAGCAGTTCTCATTGGGGTGTAATCAGGATAAATGTTTTTAAGTGCCACCAACTTCTGAAACCTTTACCCAATGGAACTTCTAGAATTTAATATTTCATAGCAAATCCTTCCTAAAGGGTTACGTGGAATCAAGCGTTTCAAGCGTTCGTGGCACTAAATTACGCGCATTCAGATTACACCCCCTGATTGTTCAACAGGGTAATCAGCGTAATCACCTTTTGATATCTCTAGACCTGCCTATAATAACCATCCTGAACGATGACTGGAGATTTGGGATAACCTTATATTTTGACAGAGTTTTACCGCTGTTTGAGTTTCTATGAAATGCGTATACGCAGACCAGCCATATCCAGAAACATTCTTCAAGTCCCTATACTTGGCTGGTCCAACCCCTCGTGATTCCAACGTTTCCTCTTGGCGACCCAACGCTTTAAAGATATTAAAACAGTTGGGATATGACGGCGTTGTTTTTATTCCTGAATCTCAAGACGCTCAGCGGAGTAGCGACTATGACCAGCAAATGGACTGGGAATTGGCAGCAATGCGGCGATCGGATGTCATTCTTTTTTGGATACCCGCTACGCCAGATACTTTACCTGCCTATACCACTCGTGTTGAATTGGGGCTACAAATTCATAGCGGTAAGGTTATTCTTGGCATTCCGCAAGGGGCTTATCGAACTCGCTACCTTGAAAGGTTAGCCAGCCAGCGCAACATCGCGGTTTATTGCACTTTAGAAGAAACGCTTAACGCTGCTTACAATCAGCTAGATGCGGGTGCAGAGCGATCGCACGCTGAGTGCTTAATTCCCTTAGAAATTTGGCAAACCAGACATTTCCAACAATGGTATTCCTCACAAACTTCAGCAGGTCATAGCCTTGAAGATGTCCCTAACATCGAATGGGTTTTTCGGGTTGGTGCGGATAAGTCATTTCCCCTCCTGTTAGCGATTCATGTCGCAATGAAAGTGAAGGGTGAGGAACGGATCAAATCAAATGAAGCTGTCATTATTAGACCCAGCATTGTAACAGTGTGCGTGTACTGCCTTGGTAAAACGAGAAATCGCGATCGCTTTGTTCTCATTAAGGAATACAGAACTTCTGCCCTGAATGCTCAAGGATTTGTCTTTGAATTGCCAGGGGGATCTTCCTTCAAACCGGGGATTGAACTCTCTGAGTTAGCAATGGAGGAGTTAGAAGAAGAAACCGGAATGCGGTTTTCTCAAGATCGCTTTCGGATGGTAACTCAACGCCAAATAGTCGCAACGCTGGTTGCCAATGAAGCATTATTGATGGCGATCGAATTAGAACCTGCGGAAATGGATGCGATCGCCGCCCAAGCTAGGCAAACTTATGGTAATTTCTCTGAGACGGAACAAACCTATTTGCATGTATTCACTAGAGAACAAATCATGGAAGGAGGTTTCGTCGATTTTGTAACGTTGGGTCAAATTGCGTTAGTAGGCTTTGACAAATGATGTCATCTCACGTTGATCCGGTGCGAATCTATGTCCTCTGGCACTCAGACTGTTTAGTGGGGAAGGAATTTGCAAAAGATATTTATACGTGGTTTCGTGGAAATCCCAGTGATCTTTCTCAATGCGGATACGGCATCCCAGTAGAGTACCGCAGCTACCCTTCAGCAGTTCCACCTGACAAACGGCGAGAAATAGAACTCGACAACGCTGAAATTAATGTTGTCGTGCCACTGGTGGATGAACACATGGTGGTCGATGCCCCTTGGAGGAAGGTTCTAAGCGAGCTTGCTCAGCGAAGCTTTAAAACTGCTGCGAGTTCTCAAACCAATGTGAATTCCGAGACCAATGAGAGCTTTAAAGCCAGGACATTGATTTCCCCGGTCGCATTGCATCCTGCTGCCTATCAGCTTCCTAGCGAGATTACTCAACTCAACTTCCTGCGAATTGACCGGGTGAATGATCCCCAAGATTGGGACGAAAAACACCGTTTGCAAGTCCGTCGAAAACGCCTTTTGAGTCTTTTAACTCAGGTGTGTTGTCGCTTATTGTGGCAACAAGATGAAACAGGAGCAATTAATATTGATGCTCCATCATCTCCAATTAAAGTATTTATCAGTCATGCCAAGAGTGACGGAACAGATATTGCTGAAACAATTCGCGAACAAATTTATCAGCACGGTCAACTGGAAGCCTTTTTTGATGAAAGCGATCTGGCGATCGGTTACGCCTGGGATTCAGGGCTGAGAAACAATGCTCAACTGAACACTGCTGCAATGATTGCAGTTCTCACCGATAGCTACGCAGGCAGACCGTGGTGCCGTCGAGAAATTCGTCTGGCGAGAACAGCAAAGCCTGTTTTGACTAAACAGTTTAAAGGCGATCGCGGCAATGATATTGAGGAAAGTCCTTATGGATGGACAGTGAAACCACTCGTTGTTGTGGATGCTCTTGTTAATGGAACCAACTCTTTTCTTCCAGACTTTGGTCATGCTCCAATTATTAGATGGAACCCTGAGCAAGTTGAGCTTCTGATTGATCAGTTACTCCGTGAAATTC
This sequence comes from Oscillatoria sp. FACHB-1407, assembly GCF_014697545.1. Taxonomy (GTDB): domain Bacteria; phylum Cyanobacteriota; class Cyanobacteriia; order Elainellales; family Elainellaceae; genus FACHB-1407. Next base: position 403,743 of record NZ_JACJSA010000004.1, read on the forward strand.
TGTTATATGGTTATAACGAAAAACGAGTCAGAAACTTGCTCAAATATTGCCCTAAAAGGGATGGGCAGCACTATTTGAACTGTATTCCTGATCTGCAAACCATTTTAGAACTCTGGCAAGCAACCCAAAAACGCAGTTTAAAGCAAGAAATAGAATCTACTTTAAGTAGGGTAGTTGTTCCTCCGCCTGGTATTTCCCTCAGTGAAGAGCAAATGCTGAGAGAGTTTGTGCCATTGATGAGCGAACTTCAGATCGTGACTTTCGATGACGTGCTGGAACTCGATGATCAAACCGTCTCGTTCACTGCAAATCAGGCTCCCCTTCAACAAAAGCTCATTGCAGTATCAATATCCGATAGTGCAGATCTCATAAAGTTCGGATACGGGATGGAACATTTGCATGAACTGACCATTAATATCGCTCGTTTAGTTCTCCGTTTGGGTGGCAATTTAGCCTACGGTGGAGACCTTCGTCCCAGTGGGTTTACTGAAACACTCTTCCTACTTGCCCGTGGGGAACACATGAATGCCAAAGGCTGGGAACAACGCCTTTATAGCTTCTTAGCCTGGCCTTATTATCAATCCTTAACAACCGTCGAAGAAGCCAAACTCATCAATACCTGCTGTTTTGTCAGAGTTCGCCCAAAAGACGTAGAACCCAAAGAACCTTTCAATGACACGATCGATCCAAATACCTCTAAAGGTGCCTATCAAGCAATGCGCTGTCTCAGCTACATGCGTGACTGGATGACCCGTGGTGGCGCTCCACGCTTTGATGGAGAAACAGCCCCACCTCTAGCCGCTCGAATTCTAGTGGGTGGTAAATCTCAAGACTTTATGGGTATCATGCCTGGCTTGTTTGAAGAGTATCTTCTAGCGGCTGAACATCAAATCCCGACCTACATTCTCGGCGGATTTGGTGGCGCTGCCAACATCCTGGCTGAAGCTTTAAAGACCCAGGATGATCAGCAAGGTATGCTGCACCATAAAAATTACAAGAGCAAACAATCCGCCCTTTTAGCAGAGAAATACAAACTGAATCCCGCAGAGCAATATAAACCGTATCCTGGTGGTTCCCATCCTGCGCAGCTATACGATCGCCTCAACTCTTGCTTGAGAACCGCCAGGGAAAATAGACTGAAACCCCTCAAAAACGGTCTTACCGCCGAAGAAAATGAACAGCTAATGACCACGACAAATAGCAGAGCGATTTTATCTCTTCTAAGTAAAGGACTGATACATACTTTAGGGAATTAATCACTTGCTAACAAAGTGATTTAGGAAGGGAACCCGGAAGAGAAGAAGCCAGCGATCGCCAAAGTAGTCGAAGTCTTCACCGTATGGCTAAAGCCATCACTGCAGCTAATAAATTTGTATAAGCTTCAACATCCTTCTAATCAGTTGGATGTTTTTTGATGTGAACATCTACTCCATAACGTAGATCTTAGTCTTTGCAGTCCTCAACGATGTCAACATCTTTGAGCAACTACCCCAGTCTATAAACATCCTCAAGAGATTCTTACAAGTGTTGAGAGCGTTGGGTGTTCTTGAGATTTAGAGCCTTCTGAGATATCCGGAAAGTTAGTTGGATTTTGTAAGAAATCTTGACAATACCGATGCCAATCCCGAAATCATTGGTTAAAATCCTTGCTAAATAAATATCTGAAAGGCTTTCGCGTGAGTACACCTTTACTATCTTGATAAAGAGTACGATAGCCAATGGCTTACTTAGTTGCACCTCAATATCCAGAACATCCGTTTCCAATTGAGAGTTCTAATAAAAAGAGGGCTAGGTATCTGGCAGCTAAAAAACTAGAGAACCTGGCTAATGACCCCAAATCAGGTGTGAAGATGCCTAATGGTTTCGACACCAGGCGATTTGTTGAAGTTGGAAAAGATGCATTCATGCCAAGCAACAAAAGAGAAATCGAACAACACGTAAAGTCTCTTACAGTGTTTTGGGAGTCAAAGAAGGAGTCTGATCAGCTTCGTGAAGAATCAAAAAAAGCTTATAAAGATATAGATTTACTATTTGAAGCAAAAACTTTAACCGAAGAAGAATTTAGCAGAATTCGAAAGAGCCTTGACATTATTGAGAAATATGCAAAATGTTTTTCAGCTTACAAAAAAGCTTCAGAGAAAGCTGAAGAAGCCAAAAAATATCTTGATGAAAATTTAGATTTGTCAGAATAAGCATGATAGAAAATCAGAAAGTAAAGCCAGTTTTCTTCTCTGAATTTTACGGTGATTCACCGGAAGTAGAAGAAGAATGGCAATGGTTTGATCCACCACTTGACAGAGACACTCCTCTATGCATTGATCCGTTTCAGATACTAAAAACTAATCACCCTCTTTTTTCTAAATGCAAAAATAAAATCTCATCTTTTTTTGAATTCGCATTCACACTTGCCTCTGAGTCTAATAGAGATTCATCAAAATATAAAAAACTCATAAATGACATACTTGTATTTCCAGAAGTAGAAGAGGTCTGTTTAGGTTTCTCCAGAAATGAGAATATAGTTTTTCCTCGAGAGAAACGAGGAAGGGGAGTAGGCGGCGAAAGGGTTGCTAAAGCTCTAATTAAGCTATCCCATCCTCCAAAACATTTCGAGCAAATTGAAATTTCAACTAGAGGTATTGGAAAAGATTCTATTAGTGATATAACAGCCAATCTTATAAAAAGAGAGTTAATTCAATATACAAGGTATGTTTGCAATAGGATACTTGGTATTAGCGACGAAAGTCTTACATGGTGTGTCATAAAAAACTGTGACTTCGACTTCCAAAATTATGAGTGGATTGATCAAGCATTCTATTTACCTATAAATCCTTGTTATAGAATTAGGCAGCCAGTCCTTTTAGTTCCAAAAGCTTTTTTACGCGAAACACCTTCTATTAGCTCTGAGCAATTTCTTAAATTTTTTAAGGATACTCGAAGTGCTATTTTATCTAGCAGAAATGAAAATAAATTAGAACTTGAGAAGGAATCTGAATCAAGAGACGATATTTTAGGGATTAATGATGAGGAAGAAGTTCAATTTTTAACGGACGAGAAAATTGCTAATGCATCGGATGAAGCAATTATTAATGAAATCAACAATCGCCCTCATCTTCGAGCAAAACTCATTGAAAAATATGTAGAGAATGTTGATAATAATCCAGGCATTTACACACAATATGATTTCGAAAATGATCCTGAAAAGATTCATTTTCCTAGAGTTGTAAGAAAGTGTATCAGACAAAATCCCTTATCTATTGCTAGTTATTCTAATACAACGGAAGTACATAAGCTTCTCAAGTTCTTGATCCTCAAGCTAAGACTATTTACTGAAGATAGAGAATTTGAAGGATTTAAGTTTTTATGGAAAATATCAAAAAAATCCGACAATCTTGAATGTCGCTTTCAAGGTCAGCGCTCTATCATAACTCTACTTAGAAGATTTATAGAAGAATACTGCTATGAGTATGACATGCACGTAATCAAACACACTGACCTTGGGAAAGAACCTGTAGAATTTTTGGTTGCCAGCCCAAGAATTAAAGATAAAGTTTTTTTGTTAGCCAATACAGTTGAATATGTAAGTTTCGAAAATGATAGCTTAAAGCAAATACTTGAAAAAATTGATAACGTAAGCCATCTTTACTATATTGTTTTTCTCTCAAAAGGAGAACATGATAGTAAAATTCATCAAATCATTCAAGAGGTTGAGACCATTGAGTTTAGCAATACTGACTTCCATTTACTTTTCATAAATGCAGCTCAAGAGAGAAATTTTAGGACAGATCAGTTGGAGGGTCGATATATCCTAAAAGAAGAAAGAGAGGTATATATTAGCTATTCGCGTAAAGATGGTAAAGAAATAAAAGATAGGGTATGTGAAGCCCTCAAAAGTAGAGGTATTACTGCTATTTTTGATGAAAAGGAAATACGATATAAAGATTCCCTAAAAGATTTCATGCAAAGAATTGGTAGAGGAAAGAGCGTGATAACAATTGTCAGTGATGGGTATTTCAAGTCCAAATATTGCATGAAGGAATTACTCGAAATTGAGAGCAATGGAAATTTTGAGAAGAGAGTTTTCCCCTTAGTTTTATCCAATGCGAATATTTATGATGACAAGAAGATAGCTGATTATGTAGATTTTTGGAAAAACAAATTAGATGAGAAATATAAGACTGGAAGGATTACCAATGAAGCCGATATACAAGATGCACGTTTATATCAAGATATTATTTCTATGCTGGATAAAATTCTCGACAAACTACGTGACTTTCTGATACGACCTATTGATGAACATATTAGCTCTAATTTTAATGAAGTAATAGGTGCGATTGAGCAAGAGATGTCGCGTTGAGTCACTTAAATTCTTAGTGATGCAGAGAACTCCTGGCAGCCTTGATACTAAAAGTTTCTGGGGGAAACATGAAAGTCTTTGGAGCCTGAGTAGACATATTGTTCTACCCAGATTCTAAGGACTGTAGCACGACTAAACTACAGGAGTAGCGATCCGTTTTATAAATTGGCGATTCGTTTTATAAATTGGCGATCTGTTTTATTACTACACAGCAATCTGATCAATGGAAATAATGTTCTTTACTGGCAATGGCTGAAACCCTTGATTTTACGTTGCCGTTTTCAGCATCTCTCAAAACTAAAGTTCTTTGCTAGAGGCGGTATTCATCCAAAGCCTTCTAAAGTTGATATAAATAAAGTTCTTTACTGTCACACAAGTACAATTACTTAGTGCAAGTTACGCGAACGAGGCGCTCTCAAGTAAAATCCAAAACCTTTCTTAGATTGACTTTTACGGAGTTCTACCTGTTCACCAAAATCTCTAAAGCTTGCTTATAATAGTTCAATCTATGTAGCAGCTAGCAGCAATCAATCGATAGATTTAGTGTGAAAACATGAAATGCCATCATACTCTGGCAATTGAAACCTGCAGAACATGTAATTTGCACAACTTCTTATAAATACTTTACGCATTTCTCCTGGTAATCGTGATGAATACTCTTCGAGAAACGCAAGCTAATTCTATCCGAGAATAGAGTGAAGTTGAGCTAGAGCACTATCAATAGCTTCTTGTACCTCCTTTAAGTGTGAAACAGAGTTTTCAGAACTATGAAAGCTAACTTTCATAACAAATAATCTTCTGGATGGAAGGATTCCCGCTTCTTGAAATTGTTTCATTGTCCAGTGAATTCGACGAATAGCGGCTTCTGCAATGGTTTCTGTGAATTCATCAAGGCTTTGCTTTGTTAAGGGCAATTTCGATAGATTATCTCTGATTTGTCCACGCCGTCCTATTTTTCTAGAAATTCCTTCTATTGTGATACGTTTAGGACGCGACGTATCATTTAGTAAACGTTGTCCTGCATCGCGAACTAGCAGCGCTAGTTCACAGTCGATTTCTTCCCATTCTCTTACAGTTAGTTTCTTAGGGGGTATTACTTTATTCTTATTAGCTGGAAAATTAGCATCCAGCCAATCTCTGTCATATCCATATAGAAAAAGATAGGCTTTTAGGTGTTTCTCTCTAAAATAGCTTCTGGTTTTATCTGAATTTTCTAATTTAACCCCTAAAAGCTCTTCCCTATATTTCTTCCGTAGATCATCTATGCTTTCTTTAACTAGATCTTTCTCTGAGTAATCAACAGACCTTACTTCCTTTGTACCCTGCCTAGATAAATCAAGACCTAATCGAAAAGCGTACTTCTCAAGCGTCGTTCCCGCCATGCGGAATACTCTCTTGATCTCGAACAGCGTTATATTTGGGTCACTCCAAAATTGGGTGAATTTTTGTTCCCATTGCTCTCCATATTCTACAACTCTAGAATATCGAAATCTATCTTCTGGTACTTTGTCAGGACCAAACCGATAATAAGAAAAACCGCACTTACACTTAAATAATCCTGTTGGCTGACGTCTGGAACTACCATTCTTGTGTCTAATCAACTGATACTCCTCAATCACGGGTGAATTGAAGAATTTACAAGCATGATTCAAGCAAGGCCAAGGCCCGTCACCAAAAGGTTTAATTTCAAGAGGTAAGTCAAAGAAATCTTTGACCGAATACCCTAGAAATCTTATCAAGAGCAGGTGGCATAGTGGATTGAGTGCTGTTTGCCTAGTTCCGATTTGTAATATCTGATTAAGCCATCTCTCAATAATTTTCTCTTCTATCTCACAACCAAGTTGCTGAAGTATCTCCCTTCCATAAAACTCTTTGAAGCATTTTACCAATTTATCTATACTAACTACTTTACCCCTACTAGATATTGAAAATCCCTTCTCAGCAAGTAACCTACGATAAGTTTGGGCTAAGGAATCTAATCCAGGAGCCAAATTTTGCTGACTTAATAACCAAGAAATATCCTGTGCTAGGTTGAGTAAGGTAATATGCTTGGAGTTTGATAAATCTATAGGACGTGCTGGTACAGCTTGTATTTCATTTTCAGCTACAAAATAATAGGATCGTCTGTTCTCAGTTCTGGGATTAATATGGCTTCTATCCAAAAAAATTTTATGGATAGAACATACCTCCATCCCTACACATTGATGTGAACGGTGCCAGTAAGTCTCATCAAATTCTCTTCTATCATTTTCCACACAGAATGAACAAAATTTGAGTTTCTCCTGTTGCTGACTTTTTGATATCCCTAATCGAGCATAAATTTTCATGCCGTTACCGTACGTCATATCATTGCGCGTAAGAGCAATCTGTTCAGATCTAGCGAAAGGAATGTATAGAGGTAGTAGAGTTCCTTCGTCAATGAGTTGATTGACATTGTACGGATGTCCAGAGGGCAGAGTGCTGACAAAATCTTCAAGATGACTGGGAAAATCAACGACCGCCTTAACGAGGGTACCAAATAGGCTTTTTGGTAGGTCATGCTCAGCTGGATAACGTAATACTTCTTGATAACGTCCAAACAGGCTATAAAGCAGTTCGTCAGGATAGCGGTTTAAACAAAACCCAAGAGTATGTTTTGTCATTTGATTATGATCTAGAGAAACTTTTGATTGTGCTTGCAAATTCTAGAAACCTAAACAGGCGATCGCACATAACCTGCTTCTACAAGAGATTTGTGATAAGGGGTTGAGCCATCTTCAGCTTTGAATGATGCGATTTCCAAAAGGCTTTTTCCTGTAAAATCCACATCGAATGATTGAGTTTCAGACTCTGCTACTTGCAAGGAAGTAGAGCCTCCTTTTCCTTCTTGCATTTCATCAGCGGAATTCTGTTCGGGCTGTGTCGTATCCTCTTCCGAATCGCTCTGCTCCTGCTCAGCTTGAGTTTCTGGCGATGCAACGTTGATATTTTGATCCATCAATTTCCTGTGAATTTTCTTGATGAATGATTCTTTATCTATGAAAATATCCTCATAGTCCTCAAGAGCGTCCCAATCTTTGGCTCTAAGAGCCTTGAGCATTGGACCTGGTAGATTCAAATCGTCTTTTGCTGCCGATCGGATCATTCCAACTGTAATTTTCTCAACCCCGGAGACGATCGCTCGAATCTGAGCAAGCATGTAGATCTTGACAGCGAAATCTATAATGCCAAAGCTCTCTTCGTGAAGCGCATTTTTTAGCTTCCGAGTTAAGGGAGAGACCTGTGTAGTGTACTGATATTTCCAAATGGACTCTACAAACAAATCCCAGCACTCATCCAAATCCATCGGCTCCCAAACAGCGTCTCCTAAGCCAGCACCACGACGCGTCTGATGCATCTTCCTACTCAAAATTGATTTTGCTCTAGGAGTGCCGACAAGTACTACTGGAATTTGCATTCTATTTCTCAGTTCAACAAAGAAATCTAGCATTTCTTCATGACCGCCACTTTTTAACTTACTTAAGAATTGAATTTCATCGACTACTAATACGCCAATGCAATGTATAGCAGCTATACGAGCCATATCTGGAACCATGTCCCTAGCTGCTCGTTTATCTTTGCAGTAACGGGAATAGTAGTCTGTTCCCAATAGACTATCAATCGCTTTAAAGAAACTGAGAACAAGACCCTTAATTGAACCATCGTAAGGGCAATCAAGTTTGAGCCATACAATTTGTTTAAAGATGAAATCTTTACCCTTGTAATGAGTGTGGCAGATTACTTGCGGAAACCAAAGTAGAATTTCCTCAATAGTGCTTGTTTTCCCCATACCAGGTGTACCTAGAAATGTGAATCCCGCAAGTTTAGAGCGCCGAGATTTTTCTTTAAAGGGTTCACCGCGACGTAAGGCTTCCACCTTAGAATTTACATCTCGAAAGTGTTTTGGAGAGAGAGGATTACGATGTCTCAATCCTCCACGAATGAGTCGCTCAAATTTAGAGAAAATATCTGTATGGATATGCCAAGGCTTAAAAATGTCAAATAACGAGAGCGTTAAATGAATACGGTCGTGAGGTGGTAGATTTCGTTCCTCCTCGTCATAATCAGGTGAGCAAATCAAAGCCATTCCTTGTTCTTCCTCTGACAAGGTAGGAGGAAGAGGTTCAATCAGTGGATTGTCTCGATAAATAGAAACAGTTTGCTCATTGTACACAGCATCAACAACATCCCCCATTAGAAGAGCGGAAGGTTCCTTACTCATTGATTCCTGGACGACTGATTTTTTCTTCATCTCTTTTGTCTCAGGACTTACGCAGTTGGAAGAACGAAACGAGGAGCAGCCAAATAAGCTCGAATGGCATCCCGTACGATCGCCGACTTTGCCTCATACCAACTGACCCCTG